>CBIHMN010000015.1:0-14693 GCA_966211005.1 uncultured Arenimonas sp. | reverse complement strand
CGCACCTTGACCTTGACGGTCGCCGGCTTCGCCGCGAACCACTGCTCTTCCTTCGTGAACGGGTTGATGCCCTTGCGCTTCGGCTTGGCCGGCACGTTGACCGACGTGATCTTCAGCACGCCCGGCAGCGTGAACGAGCCGGCGCCCTTCTTGCTGACCGACGCGTGCACCGCGCTCTCCAGCGACGCGAGCACGGCGCGGACGTCGCGCGTGGCGACGCCGGAATTCTCGGCGATGTGCGCGACGAGACCGGACTTGCTCAGCGCTTCCTTGATCGGCTTGGTCGCGGCCGGCTTGGCCGCGGCCTTCGGGGCAGCCTTCTTCTTCGCAGCTTTCTTGGTAGCCATTCTTTATGTTTCCCGTGTTTCGCGTGGGTGATTGGGGTGCCTGGGTAAACCCCCCGGCGAAGTGAATGTAGGCCATGCGCGCGGCCGCGCCAAGCACCGGAGCGGCTTTTTTCCGCTTTTTCCGGCCCATGGCCGTCCGGAATCGCCGTGCAGGGGTGTCGCGGGCCGCCGACGGCGCCCGGCAGGCGCACGCGGCCGGGTCGCATGCGGCATGGCGGACACGAAAAAACCGCGCCGGCGGGTGCCGGCGCGGTCGATGTCGAACAGAAGTTACCGGGGCCTTCCGGCGCGGCTTACTGGGCCGGGCCGTCGTCGCCGATCGACTCGGCCTGCGCCTGCGCGGCGTCGAGTTCGGCCTGCGCGGCATCCTTGGCCGCCTCGTACGCCGCGTCGGCGGCGTCGTTGCACGCGCCACGCTCGCCGAGCTCGAGGCCGTCGCAACGCTCCTGCTCCATCTGCTTGATGCCGTCGGCCTTCGCGACCGCGACGTCGTAACGCTCCTGCGCGATGTTCTCGATCGCGTCCTCGCGCTCTTCGTTGATGCCGTCGATGCCGTCGGTGCCGCCGAGGTCGGCGTCGTTCATCTCGTCGCCCATCTCGTCGTTCGCATCGTCGATCGCATCGGCGAGCTCGCCTTCCTGATCCGCGATCTCGTCGGCGGCCTGCTCGGCTTCTTCGCGCACGTCCTCGGCGACCTGCTCCGGACTCTCGGCGGGCTTGCACGCCGCGAGCGAGAACGCGAGCGCGGCGGCGAGGGTGGTCAGCGTCAGGGTCTTCATGTGGAGGCTCCATTCGATAGGGGGAAAGCGCCGCGCCCATGGCGGGACGACGTCGTGAGTGACATCGCAAGGTCCGTGCCAGCGCTACGGGAGCACGACGACCAGCCTGGTCGCGGACTTTGCGGCGGGCTCCGTTGCAGCGTGCACGAATCCCCCGTGTCGGCGGTGTGCAGAAAGCACGACGGCGGCGTGACGGGCGCCGCGCCGCGCGCGCCGGGGCGGGTTTCCGGGGGGTGGCACGGAACTTGGAATCCTCCCCTCGAGCGGCACGCAATCACCATCCATTGATGAGGAATCCAACATGCTCCGTTACACGATCATCTTCCTGGTCGTCGCGCTGATCGCCGCGGTCCTGGGCTTCGGCGGCATCGCCGGCGCTGCCGCAGGCATCGCCAAGATCCTGTTCTTCGTGTTCCTGGTGCTGTTCGTCATTTCGCTTTTCACCCGTCGCAAGGCCGTCTGACGGCCACCGCCAACAAGGAGTCCAGTCATGAGCAAGTTCGTCCGCATTCTTTCCGTCGCCACCCTGCTCGGCGCGATCGGCACGATTTCCGCCTGCCACACCGTCGAAGGTGTCGGCAAGGACGTCCAGGAAGTCGGCGAGGAAGTCGAGGAAGCCGCGGAGGAAACCCGGACCTGAGACCGGCGTTCCGCGGTACGGGAAGGCGCGCTTCGGCGCGCCTTTCTTTTGGCCGTCACTCCACCCGCGGCAGCTCGAGCGTGAAACACGCGCCTCCACCCGGCCGCGCGTCGTACCAGAGGTCGCCGCCCATCGCGCGCGCCTTCTGCTTCGCCAGCGACAGGCCGAGGCCGGTGGAGGTTTCGCCGCCGGTGGGCTGGCTCGACAGCGGGGCGAAGCGGCGGAACAGCATCGTCTGCTCGTCGGCGGCGACCCCGGGGCCCTGGTCCATCACCTGCAGGCGCCCGCCGCCTTCGTGTCGCAGCGCGGCGACGGTGATCAGGCTTTCGCGCGGGGCGTACTTGATCGCGTTGGACAGCAGGTTCTGCAGCACGTGCGCGACCGCCGCACGCTGCCCCTTGATGAGCAGGTTGCGGTCGAGCCGCAGGTCGAAGCGCATCGACTTGGCTTCGGCGCGGTCGGTGAACGCGTCCACGGCCTCCTGCACGAGCTGAGCGGCCGGCAGCGGTTCCAGCGCCTGGCCGCGCGCCTCGTCGGCCGCCTGGTCGAGCACGGCCTGCAGGAACATCATGCCGGCGCTCGCCGAACTGCGGATGTTCTCGCCGAGGCGCGCGCGCTGCGTCGGCGCGACGCCCTCGTTGCCCATCAGGTCGCAGGCGAACAGCACGTTCGTGAAATGGTTGCGCAGATCGTGCGCGATCACCTCCAGGCTCTCCCTGCGCTCCTCCGCGAGCCGCGAGATGCGGTCGCGCGCCAGCTTGAGCTCGGCGTGGGTACGCACGCGCGCCAGCAGTTCCTCCGGCACGAACGGCTTGGTCACGTAGTCCACGGCGCCGGCGCCGAACGCGCGCACCAGCGACTCGCGCTCGTGGTCGGCGGTGAGGAAGATCACCGGGATGTCGCGGGTGGCTTCCTCGGCGCGCAGTTTCTCGAGCACCTGGAAGCCGTCCATCACCGGCATCCGCATGTCGAGCAGGATCAGGTCCGGCGCGCCGACCGCGACGCGGTCGATCGCCTCGATGCCGCTGAAGCACGGGGCGACGTCGAACCCTGCGCGGGTCAGCAGGGCACCGACGGTGCGGACGTTCGCTTCCTGGTCGTCGACGACCATCACCAGCGCATGGGTCGGTTCAGTCATTTCTCGCCACCTCCGGCATCGGGCAATCATCCAGCAAGCGTTTCACTTCGGGAACATCGAACGCGTCGACGGCGCGGGCCAGCGCCGCCGCATGGTCGGCGAGCCGCGGCCAGTCCAGCGCCTCGGCATGCCGCGCCAGTGTCTCCGACAGCAGCGCGGCTTCGCGCATGCGCAGGTTCGCGCGCAGCGCCGGCACCTCGCCGTCGTAGAGGTGCTGCAGGTCCTCCAGCACCGCGGCGTCGGTACGGCCCGGCACCAGCGACAGCGGTTCCGGGGCGGGCGCTTCGCCGGCGCCGGCTTCGGGCACCGGCTGCACGGTGAAATGCGAGGACAGCGCCTCGAACAGGTCGGCTTTCGAGAACGGCTTGCGCACGTAGCCGTCGAAGCGCGCGCGCAGCCAGCTCTCGTCGGCGCTCATGCTCGACGCGGTCACGGCGATCACCGGCACCTCGGCGCTGTCGGGGTCGGACTTGATGCGCAGCAGGGCCTGTTCGCCCGACAGCCGCGGCATGCGCAGGTCCATCAGCACGACGTCCGGGCGCGCGGCGCGCACCGACTCGACCGCGGCCTGGCCGTCGCCGGCCTCGCGCACGTGGTGGTGCGAGTCGCGCAGGTAGGCGGCGATCAGCTCGCGGTTCCATGCCACGTCGTCGACGACCAGCACCTCCAGCGGCGGCAACCGGTCGAAATCGACCGTCGGGCCGGTCACGGGCTGCTGCGTCACCGGGTCGTCGCCGAGCGCGCGGTCGGGCACCTCGAGGATGAAGCACGAGCCTTCGCCGAGCGCGCTCTCGGCGCGCAGCCGGCCACCCATCAGCGCGGCCAGCCGGCGGGCGATGCTCAGGCCCAGTCCCGTGCCTTCGCGCGACTTGCCGTCGGGGCTGTCGCCCTGCTCGAACGGCTCGAAGATCATGCCGAGCTGGTGCGCGGCGATGCCGGTGCCGCTGTCGGCGACCTCCGCGCGCAGGTCGCAGTGGCCTTCGGTCGCGGACGGGCGACAGCCGATCCGGACGACGATGCCGCCGCTGTCGGTGTACTTCACCGCGTTGCTGACGAGGTTGATCAGGATCTGCCGCAGCCGCACCGGGTCGACCATCATCGGCCGGTGCACGAGGCCGTCGTATTCGGCGCGCAGGTCGATGCCCTTCGCGGTCGCGGAATGGCGGAACATCGTCAGGATCTGGTCGACGATCTCGCGCAGGTCGGTCGGCTCCTCGCGCAGTTCCAGCTTGCCGGCTTCCATCTTCGACAGGTCGAGCACGTCGTTGATCAACGACAGCAGCGCCTGCCCGCTCTTGCGGATCGAGGCGACGTATTCGGCCTGCGTCGGCTCCTTCACCGATTCGGCGAGCAGGTTGGTGAAACCGAAGATCGCGTTCATCGGCGTGCGGATCTCGTGGCTCATGCTCGCGAGGAACACCGACTTGTCGTGACTCGAACGCCGCGCCTGCTCGGCCTGCAGCTCGGCGCGGAACGCCTCCTGCGCCCGGCGCTGCAGGCGACGCGTCGCCGAGTAGCCGACCAGTCCGGCGACCAGCGCCAGACCGTTGGCCACCAGCACGGTCGCCCAGTTCTGGCGGATCATCTGGTTGCGCTGCTCGCTGCGCAGCGCGAGCAGCGTCGCCTCGGCCGAAAGCAGCTCGTCGCGCAGCGCGCCCAGTTCGCCGAGGAAGCGCCGTCCCTCGCCGCTGCGCAGCCGTTCGCCGATCGCGCGCGCGGCGACGACGTCGCCATGGTTGGACTGCAGTTTCAGCTGCTGCGTGGTGCTGGCGTACTGCGCGCGCTCGGTGAAGACGCGCTGCATCCGCCGCACGCGCCCGAGCTGCGCGGCATTGTCGGCGGTGAGCGCGGCGAGCTGGTCGAGCGCGCGGCCGAGCCGCTCGTTCGTGTGGCGGTACTCCAGCAGGTACTGCTCCTGCCCCGTGATCAGGAAGCGCAGGCCGTGCGATTCGCTGTCGCCCAGCAGCCCCCAGAAGTGGCTGATCTGCTCCATGATCCGCTGCGAATGGCTCGCCATCACCACCGAACGCTGCAGTTCGTCGGTCGCGCGCAGCGACATGATCGAGGTGCCCATCAGGACGACCACCGCGAGCAGCAGCAGGCCGTTGTAGACCCGGTATCGGAAGCTGGATGGTCGATGCGGCATCGGTCCCCGTCATTTCCCGGAAGCGCGGCCCGGGCGGCCGTCGCGGGGGTCACTCATTCATCAGCCAGACGGTGCCGTTGAGCACCAGCGCGTAACAGACCCATAGCATGTAAGGCCCGAGCAGGTAACCCGCGAGCGGGCGGATCCGCCCGAAGCGCATCGTCATCCACAGCAGCGCCGCCCACAGCCCGCAGATCGCCACGAACGCGGCGCCGGGAGAGTGCAGCGCGAAGAACAGCGGCGACCACGCCAGGTTCAGCGCCGCCTGCAACGCGAAGGCGGTCCATGCGATGCGCTTTTCCGCCGGCTCGGCGACGGGCTCGCGCGCCACCAGCCAGCCGGCGACCCCGAGCAGCGCGTAAAGCACCATCCATACCGGCGCGAACACCCACGACGGCGGGTACCACGTCGGCTTCGCCAGCGCGGCGAACCAGCCGTCCGGGGTGAAGGCCGCGCCGACGGCGGTCCCGATCGCCACGGTCGCGAGCACCCACGCCACGAGCGACACCCACGCCAGCGCATCGAGCGGGCGGCGCGGCGAGCTCGCGGCACGCAGCGGCGCACCGGCGGACTGCAGGGTGGCCGGGTCGACCTCGCGGCGGCGGTTCACAGGCCGTAGGCCTTGCGCTTGCGATAGAGCGTGGAGCTGTCGATGCCGAGCGTGCGCGCGGCGGCGTCGAGGGTGTGGCTGCCGGCGAGCACCGCCTCGATGTGCCGGCGCTCCAGCAGTTCCAGGCTGACCGGTGCGCCGACCGCGGGCAGTGCCGGGTCCTCGCCGGCGGCGGCGCCCAGCGACAGGTGCTCGTCGCCGACCACGTCCCCTTCCGACAGGATCACCGCGCGTTCGATCACGTTCTGCAGTTCGCGCACGTTGCCCGGCCACGCATAGGCGCGCAGGCGCGCCATCGCCGCGTCGGCTAGCCGGCTCGCCGGGCGGTGGTAGGCCTTCGCGTAACGGCGCAGGAAGCCTTCGGCGAGGGCGTCGACATCCTCGCGCCGGTCGCGCAGCGGCGGCAGCGTCAGCGTGATCACGTTCAGCCGGTACAGCAGGTCGAGGCGGAACGCGTTCTCGCGCACCATCGCCTCCAGGTCGCGATTGGTCGCCGACACCAGGCGCACGTCGGCGCGTCGCGTCGTCGGGTCGCCGACGCGCTCGTATTCGCGGTCCTGGATGAAGCGCAGCAGCTTCGGCTGCAGCGCGAGCGGGAAATCGCCGACCTCGTCGAGGAACAGCGTGCCGCCGTCGGCATTGCTGACGCGGCCCTGCGTGCTGGCGGTCGCGCCGGTGAACGCGCCCCGGGCGTGGCCGAACAGTTCGCTCTCCAGCAGCTCGGCCGACAGCGACGGCGTGTTGACCGTCGCGAACGGCGCCCCGGCGCGCGGGCTCCAGTCGTGGATCGCCGCCGCCAGCACGCCCTTGCCGGTTCCGCTCTCGCCGAGCAGCAGCACGTTGGCGTCGGTGCGCGCGACCTGCCGCGCGGTGTCCAGCAGCTGCGCCATCTTCGGGCTGCGGCTCGGCGGGTGATCGCGTGCCGGAGCTTCCTGTTCGAGGCGCGCGAGCCGGTCGAGCAGGCGGCGCGTGTCCATCTGCCGCGCGACGGCGATGCGCAGCTGCTCCGGCGAGCAGGGCTTCACCAGATAGTCGGCGGCACCTTCGGCGATCGCCTGCACCGCATCGTCGACGCGCGAATGCGCGGTGACCATGATCACGCGCATGTCGGGGGCCACTTCGCGCAGTCGCGGCAGCGCATCGACGCCGCAGTCGTAGCCGATCACGCGGTCGAGCAGGCACACCTGGAACGGCTGCACCGCGGCGAGCTTCAGGCCGGCCTGCAGGGAGGTGGCGGTCGCGACGCGATAGCCGACTTCCCCGAGGCAGAGGCTGAAACTCTCCAGCAGCCCCGGATCGTCGTCGATCGCGAGGATGCGCCCGCCGTGGGCGCTGGCTATAGCGGGCACGTTCGGCTCCGGCGATTCGTCGGCACGCAGTCTGCGAAGCAGTGCGTGAGGAGGTCGTGCATTCCGCAATGCCCACCCCTGCCATCAGTCATAGACAAAAAGTTCTAGACAAGATGTTCTGGTCGGCGCAGACTGCGCCCATCTCCGATCCCACCGCGCAGGACCCGCATGGCCCGTCGACCCGCCCCGCCGAAACCGACCCGCGCCGAACTGGACCTGCTGCGCACGCTCTGGCGCGACGGCCCCGGTTCGGCGCGGCAGGTGCATGAAGCGCTCGTGCGCGAACGGCCCGGCATCAGCGCCGCGAACGTGCTGCGGCAGCTGCAGCTGATGCACGCCAAGGGGCTGGCGGTCCGCGACGAATCGCGCCGGCCGCACGTCTACGCGCCGGCGCAGCGGCCGGATTCGCTGCGCACCAATCTGCTGCGCGACTTCATCCATCGCGCGTTCTCCGGCTCGGGCCGGGACCTGGTGGTCGCGGCGCTGCGCGACGGCCACGTCACCGACGCCGAGCGCGAAGAGATCCGCCGCCTGCTGCAGGGAGAGGACGCATGAACACGATCGATGCCGTCGTGCACGCACTCGGCTGGGCGTTGCTGCATTTCCTCTGGCAGGGCGCACTGGTCGGCGCCGTCGCCGCGCTGCTGCTCGCACAGCTGCATGACGCGCGGGCCCAGGCACGTTACGCCGTCTGCCTGGTCGCGCTCGCCGCGTGCGTGGTCCTGCCGCTCGCGACGCTGCTGGCGGGCCTGCCGGGGTCACCGGCGTTCCCGCTGCCGGCCGTCGACGCCATGCCGGTGGCCGGCGCGGCACGCCCGGTCGAGACGGCCGCGTTCATCGACGCCGTCACCTGGCGGGCGCGACTGCAGCCGTGGCTGCCGGCGATCGTCGCCGCGTGGGCGGCCGGCGCGGCGCTGCTCGCGCTCCGGTTGGGATTCGGGTTCGCGTGGCTCGCCCGCTTCGGCGCCGGCGCGGGCCGGCCCGATGCGATCTGGCAGGCCCGCCTCGACGCGCTGGCGGCGCGGATGCGGCTGCCGCGGCGCGTCGCGCTGCGGATCGTCGAGGGCCTGGACACGCCGGTTGTGTTCCGCGCGCTGCGCCCGGTGGTGCTCGTGCCGGCCGCCCTGCTGACGCGCCTGTCGCCGGACCTGCTCGAAGCGCTGCTCGCGCACGAGCTGGCGCACGTGCGCCGGCACGACTACCTCGTGAACCTGCTGCAGGGCGCGGTCGAAGCGCTGCTGTTCTACCACCCCGTCGTCTGGTGGCTGTCACGTCGCGCCCGCGCCGAACGCGAACTGGTCGCCGACGACGTGGCCGCCGCGTCGCTCGGCGACCGGCACCGCGTGGCGCGCGCACTCGATGCGCTCGCGTCGCTGCAGTCCCGCCCCGATCCCTTCCCCGAACTGGCCCTCGCGGCCGATGGAGGCTCGCTCGTGAACCGCATCCGCCACCTCGTTTCACCCCGTCGCCCGACCGTGCAATGGAAGGCCGCGATTCCCGTGATCGGCATCAGCCTGATGTGCCTGTCGCTCGCGCAGGCGCGTCCGGCCGACGTCCCCGCCGGCGACGCCGGCGACGCCGTCGAAAGCTTCGCCCTGTTCGACGGAGACGATGACGATGGGCTGACGTGGATGTCCGGCCGTTCCGACGACCGCGCCCATCTGCGCGAGCTGCGGAAGCGTATCGACGGCGACTTCCTCTGGGTGCGTCGCGACGGCCGCGAGTACGTCACGCGCGATCCGCAGGTGGTCGCCGACGTGCGCGCGGCGTGGGCGCCCACCGCACCGGTGGGCACGCAGATGGAAGCGCTCGGCGCGGAAATGGAACAGCACGGCGCCGTGATGGAAGCCATCGGCGCGCGGATGGAGACGGCCGCCGGCGCCGGGGAACCGCACGCGGCGAAGATGGAAGCGCTCGGCGAACGGCTGTCCGAGACCGCCGCGCGCCACGTCGAACTGGCGGCGAAATCGGCCCGCCTGGCGCATGCCGCCGCGTACGCGAAGGACGACGCGGAACGCGCTCGCGCCGAAGCCGCCGTGCGGAGCCTCGAGGCGGAGCAGTCGCGGGTGCAGGCGCAACTCGACAGGCTGTCGGCGGAGATGGACGGGCTCGGCGACGCGCTCGACGCCGCGCACGCGCCGATGGCCGCGCTCGGCGCCGAAATGGAGCGCGCCGCGAAGCCGATGGACGCCCTCGGCGGGCGCATGGAAGTGCTCGGCGCCGAGATGGAGCGGCTGTCGGCGCAGGCGAACGCGAGCACGCGCCGGACGATCGACGCCGCGCTGCGCGACGGACGGCTGGCGCCGCTCGACGGGGCGCGCGCGCCGCGGTGAGTGCGCGGGGCGGTATCCTGTCGGCCCGTTCCGTACCGACTCGCCTCATGACCGACGCCACCGCGACCACCGACACGCCTCCCGACCGCCTCGCCGTCGACCCGCGCAGCCCGCACCACGATGCCGCCGCCCTCGAGCGCGGCATCGGCGTGCGCTTCAACGGCGTCGAGCGCCACAACTGCGAGGAGTACTGCGTCAGCGAAGGCTGGGCACGCTTCCCGGTCGGCAAGTCGCTCGACCGTCGTGGCAATGCCATGACGATGAAGGCCAACGGCGTCGTCGAGGTCTGGTTTCTCGACGCCGCGCCGCCTACCGGCTGACGTCCAGCGCGTCGGCCAGCGGCCGCAAGGCGTCGCGATAGGGCCACCACGCCGGCTGCGCGTCATGGCGCAGGCCGCCGCGGATCTGCGCGGCGCTCGCCGTCGACACGGCACCACCGCGGCCCGCGAGGTCGAGCACGCGCGGGTCCCAGTCGAGCCCGAGGTGCGCGAGCACGCCGCGCATCGTCGCCTCCGGATCCGCGACGAGCGCCGGATGGTCGACATCGATCAGGCGATCGCCCAGCACGGCGCGCCAGTGCGCCATCAGCGCCTCGTAGCCGCGGTGATAGGCGGCCATCTCGCCGAGGTCGTACGAATACGCGGCGATCTGGCCGAACAGCGTGCGCAGGTTGGAGAAGCACACGTCCATCGGCGCGCGGCGCATGTGCAGGAAGCGCGCGCGCGGCAACGCGCGGGCGATCGCGCCGGCGAGCAGGAAATTCCACGGCAGCTTTTCCGTCCAGCGGGCTCGGCCGCGTGCGCGCCATGACTGGGTCGCCATGAAGTCGGCGCCGAGCGCCGCCATGTCGACGTCGCGCAACCGGGCGACGAGGTCGGGCGCGAGCGGGCCCGGATGGTCGGCGGCCCGCTTGAAGCGGGCGAAGAAGCCGGCGCTTTCGCCCCCGTCGGCGATGTCGGGATGACCCGCGAGCATCCGCTCCAGCACCGTCGTGCCGGAGCGGAACAGGCCGATGATGAACACCGGGGCGGGCGCGCCGGCGTCGGCGGGCATGTCGCGCGCGGCGCGACCGGCGACGAACGCCGCGTCGCACGTCGCATGCAGCGCCGCGAACGTCGCCCGGTCGGCCTCGGCGTCGTAGCGCAGCGCCGCGCGTTTCGCGCGCAGGCCGTGCGCGAGCGCGGCCCACGCGGCGGCATGGTCGCCGGCGTCGTGCAGCTCGGCGTGCAGCGCGAAACTGAAATGGATGTCGTGTTCGCTGCCCTCGGCGACGCGCGCGCGCTCGCGGCGCAGCCGGTCGATGCGCGCGTCCCGACCGGCGGCATCGGCCGCGCGCAGCTCCGACAGCCGCCAGTGCGCGTGCGCGAAATGCGGCGCGAGCGCGACGGCGCGTTCGAGGTCGGCGCGGGCCTCGTCCATCCGGCCGAAGAACAGCCGCGTCGTGCCGCGCAGGTAGTGCGCCGGGGCGTGGTCCGGCGCATCGCGCACGGCGTCGTCGAGCCAGCCGAGCGCGTCATCGTGCAGGTCCTCGCCGCCGAGCAGGTCGGCCAGCTCGATGCGGTCGGCGAGCGGCGCCCCGGACGCCTCCGCCTGCATCCGGGCCGCGAGCGCACGCAGCGCCGGCACTTCGTGCGCGGTGCGCAGCAGCCGCGCGAGCGCCATCGCATGCGACCAGTTCGCGGGGCCGAGGCGGGCGGCGGCCAGCACGGCGTCGTGCAGGCGGCGCGGGTGCCCGGCGAGGTCGGCGGCCTTCGCCAGGCCGATCCACGCCGACGCGTCGTCCGGGCAGCGCGCGGCGAGCCTCGCGAAACCTTCCATCGCCGCCGGCCAGTCGCGCGCGGCGGCGTGTGCGTTCGCGGCGCGACGCAGGGCTTCGGCTTCGGGGGCGGGGTTCGTGGTCATCGGCTCGCACGGACGGGACGGCGCCCGATTCTGCACGCCACCGGGAGGCGGTGCAGCGTCGGGACGGTTACCATCGCCCCGACACCGTCGACCCCGGGAGGGGCCATGAACAACCCACACGATCTTGGAAAGTTCGTGCTTCGCGTCGCGCTCGGCCTGATGATCCTGCTGCACGGCATCGCCAAGATCACCGGCGGCGTCGGCGGCATCGAGGGCATGCTGCAGGGCGCGGGGCTGCCCGGCGTGCTCGCGTACGGCGCCTATGTCGGCGAAGTCGTCGCGCCGGTCCTGCTGATCATCGGCTTCCAGACGCGCATCGCCGCGCTGCTGGTCGCGGTGAACATGCTGTTCGCGATCGGCCTCGCGCATCGGGCCGAACTGTTCGCGCTCAACGCGGGCGGCGGCTGGGCGATCGAACTGCAGGGCATGTTCCTGTTCACCGCGATCGCGATCGCGCTGCTCGGTGCCGGCCGCTTCAGTCTCGACAAGAAGTAGCCGCACGCACGGCGCGGGCGGCCACGCGATTGCGGCCGCCCGCCTTCGCCGCGTACAGCGCGCGGTCTGCCGCGGCGATCAGGTGCTCGGCCGCGAGCGAGGTCCGCGGTCGCGCGGCGCCGGCACCGACGCTGACGGTGACCACCGGCGACACCGGCGACGCCGGATGCGGCATCGCCGCCCCCTCGACGCCGCGCCGGACGCGCTCCGCGAGACGGCGCGCCTGGCGCAGGTCACGCCGCGGGAGCAGCAGCGCGATCTCCTCGCCGCCGTAGCGCGCCACGACGTCCACCGCCGGGTCGGCGACCGACGCGCACAGCTGCGCCAGCGCGCGCAGGCATTCGTCGCCGTGCAGGTGGCCGAGCGCGTCGTTGAGCGGCTTGAAACAGTCGGCGTCCACCAGCAGCAGCGCCAGCGGTGCGCGTTCGCCGGCCATGCGTTCCCATTCCAGCGCCAGCTGCGCGTCGAAGCAGCGACGATTGGCGATGCCGGTCAGTCCGTCGCTCATCGACAGCCGCGCCAGCCGCCGGTTGGCCTGCTCCAGCTCGCCGGCGACGCGCGCGAGGTGGATCGCGCCGGCCACCTGCACCGCGATCGCGTCGAACACGCCGCACGCCTCCGGGGTGAAGAAGTCCGGACGCGTGCTCTCGAGGTTCAGGACGCCCAGCAGCCGGCCGCGATGATGGATCGGCACCAGGTATTCCGACAGCACTTCGCGATTGCCGGGCACGTAGTCGGGATCGGCGTGCACGTCGTCCAGCAGCTGCGACTCGCCGCTGCGCGCGCAGCGCCCGGCGGCGCCGACGGTGACCGGCCACGGTTCGGTGTCGATCGCACCGGCCAGGCCGTGCAGCCCGATCTCGCCCGCCCAGACTTCCTTCACGAACAGGGCGGCGGCGTCGTCGGTCAACAGAATGCTGGCGATCGCCACGGGCAACTCGCGCACCAGCGCGTCGACGATCCCCTGCAGCACCGCGTCGAGTCCGTCACCCTGCAGAGCCTCGCGCGAGATCTGCGCCAGCAGCCCGTCGAGCGTGGCCCGGCGCGCGGCGGCATCGCGCTCGGTCCACGGCGGACCGGCGCCGGGTTCGATGCGGCGATTGACGAGCGTGTCGACCAATGGCGCCCCCCGGAACGGCCACCCGAGCTTACACCCGCGTCCGCGGCCGCCCGGACGTAAAGAACCCCGGTCACGGCAGGGGTCCGTGACCGGGGTTCGCCGGGCGCGAACGCCCCCGGGTGCAGTCGGGCGGCGACGCCCTAGAGGATTCCGGACACGATCAGCACGATCGTCGCGAGCAGCGCGACGCCGACGCCGACCAGGGGCAGCACGCCCCAGTTCCGGCTGTACGGCCAGGCCGGCACCGCCGCGACGGCGGCGACGATCAACACGATCAGCAGAAGCAGCGACAGCGACATGCGGGCCCTCCGTCCGGCGCGCTACTGAAACCGATGGCGCGACACGACGGCGTGAGCGCCGCGTCCTCAGCGCATCGTCGGGATCACGAACGAATGATCGAGACTCGCCGCGCCTTTCGGCCAGCGCTGCGTCACCGTCTTCGTGCGCGTCCAGAAGCGCACGCCGTCCATGCCGTACTGGTTGAGGTCGGCGAAACCCGAGCGCTTCCAGCCGCCGAACGAGTGGTAGGCGACGGGCACCGGGATCGGCACGTTGATGCCCACCATGCCGCAGTCGACGCGGTCGACGAACTCGCGCGCGGCATCGCCGTCGCGCGTGAACAGCGCCACGCCGTTGCCGTACTGGTGTCGCGACACCAGCGCGATCGCCTCGTCGAGCGACCCGGCGCGCACGATCTGCAGCACGGGGCCGAAGATCTCCTCGCGATACGAACGCATCGACGGCAACACGCGATCGAACAGCGTCGGGCCCATGAAGAAGCCGCCGGCGTGTCCCGGCAGTTCGAAGCCGCGGCCGTCGAGCACCAGCTCGGCGCCCTCGTCCACGCCCGACTGGATGTAGCCGGCGATGCGTTCGCGGTGCGCCGCGGTGACCACGGGCCCGTAGTTCGCCTGCGGATCACCCGACACCCCGATGCGCAGTGCAGCGATCGCCGCGACCAGCCGCGCGCGCAGCGCCTCGGCGGTCGCCTCGCCGACCGCGACCACCACGGGCAGCGCCATGCAGCGCTCGCCGGCCGAGCCGTACGCGGCGCCGATGATGTCGGCGACCGCGTGGTCGAGATCGGCGTCGGGCAGCACGACGCCGTGGTTCTTGGCGCCGCCCATCGCCTGCACCCGCTTGCCGTTGGCCGCGCCGCGCGCGGTGACCGCCTGCGCGATGTCGGACGAGCCGACGAAGCTCACCGCACGGATGTCGGGGTGGTCGAGAAGGGCCTCGACGGTCTCGCGATCGCCCTGCACCACGTTCAGCACGCCCGGCGGCAGGCCGGCTTCGAGCAACAGCTCGGCGAGCCGCACCGGCACCGACGGATCGCGCTCGGACGGCTTCAGGACGAACGCGTTGCCGGCGGCGAGCGCCGGCCCGAACATCCACATCGGAATCATCGCCGGGAAGTTGAACGGCGTGATGCCGGCGACCACGCCCAGCGGCTGCCGCATCGAATAAACGTCGATGCCCGGACCCGCGCCCTGGCTGTACTCGCCCTTCAGCAGATGCGGGATGCCGCAGCAGAATTCGATCACCTCCAGCCCGCGCTGGATGTCGCCGCGACTGTCGGCCAGCACCTTGCCGTGCTCCGACGACAGCAGCGCGGCGAGCGGTTCCATCTCGCGCTCGAGCAGGCGCCTGAATTCGAACAGCACGCGCGCGCGGCGCTGCGGATTGGTCGCCGCCCACGCCGGCTGCGCCTCGCGCGCGGCGGCCACCGCCGCGTCGAGCTCCGCCGCCGACGCCATCGCCACCCGCGCCTGCACCTCCCCGGTATTCGGATCGAACACGTCCCCGTGCCGCCCCGACCGCCCCGCCAACTCCC
>CBIHMN010000014.1:0-15590 GCA_966211005.1 uncultured Arenimonas sp. | reverse complement strand
GCTGCCTCGACCACGTGCTGGTCGGCGGCTTCGACGTCGTCGACTACGGCGCGGTACAGGCGGCGGGATCCGACCACATGGCGGTGTCGGTGGAACTGGCGAGCTGATCCATCGCCGGCGTGGCCGGATCGCGAAGCGATCCGCGCGACCGGCGACAAGTGCGCCGTGTCAAAAAAAACGGGCCGGCGCGAACGCCGGCCCGTGGATGCGGACGTCGCCGCTCAGAACCGGATGTCGGCGCGCACGTAGAAGAAGCGGCCGCCGGGGATGTCGTACGTCGAGGCGTCGTAACCGTTGAGCGAGCACGACAGGCAGATCGGCGGATCCTCGTCGAACAGGTTGTTGACGCCCAGCGTCAGCCGGAAGTCGTTCCAGTCGGCGAAGCGGTACGCGACCTGCAGGTCGTGGTACGTGGTCGCGTCGAGCGTGTTGATGGCCTGCGCCTGGTCGCTGCAGACCGCGAACGCAGCCGCGTCGCCGCAGTCCTCCCACAGCTCGCTGATGTGGCGCAGGGTCCACGCGACATTCCACGGTCCGCGCGTCCAGTCGGTGACGAACGTGCTCGTCCATTCCGGGATCGCGCTGTCGACGACCTCGCGGCCCGGCTCCTGCGGCTGCACCTGGCCGGCGGCGCCCACCGCCCGGTACTCCGTGACGAAGGTGTTGCGCCAGTCGAAGCTCAGCTGGCCCCAGTCCTTCTCCGGCAGCAGCCAGAAGAAATCGAGATCCCAGCCGCTGGTATCGATCTCGCCAAGGTTCGTCAAGCGGTTGTTGAAACCGTTGATGCCGCCGGTGGCCGCGCGCGTGATGCCCGAGCAGTACAGCGGGTCGAGCGACTGCACGCACAGGTCGAGCTGCGTCTGGGCGTCGATCGCCTGGATCGCGCCTTCGATCTCGTGCTGGTAGTACGTCGCCGAGATATCGAAGCGTTCCGACATCGCCGCGCCGTCCCACGCGATCGGGCTCCACACGAAACCGGCCGCCCACGATTCCGACAGCTCCGGGTCGAGCTCGTCGTTGCCGCCGGTGGTCACGGAGATCTGCGGGTTCGGCTGCTCGTAACCGGCGGGCACGCCGAGCGCGGCGCAGTTCGCGGCGAGGGCCGGGGTGACGTTCGAGCACGGGTCGTCGAGCTGGGCGTCGAAGCGGCTGGCCGAACCGTACAGCTCGCCGATCGACGGCGCCCGGAAGCCTTCCGCGTAGCTCGCGCGCAGCACGAACTCCTCGGCCAGCTGCCAGCGCAGGCCGACCTTCGGCGTCACTTCGGAAATGCCGGTGCTGTAGTCCGAATAGCGGCCGGCGACGGTCAGGTCCAGCCGGCTGCCGCGCTCGTCGTCGCGCAGGAGCGGCACGTTGAACTCGGCGTACAGCTCGCTGACGTCGTAGCTGCCCTCGGTCGGCAGCGACGGCACGCCGTTGTAGTCGCCGGCGACGGTGAGCGCGTCGGGCTGGTACCAGCCTTCGAGGCGGCGGTGCTCGATGCCGGTGGCGAAGTCGACGGAACCGGCCGGCAGGTCGAACAGGCTGCCCGACAGATTCGCGGTGAACAGCGCCAGCTCGTTGTGGCTGCGGTCGCGCACCACCGGGCTGATCCACGCCAGCATTTCCGGCGTGATCGTGCCGGGGCCGCCGAAGACGTTGAGCGGCACGCAGCCGGCGACCGCGGCGCAGGCCGCCGGGTCACCGAGCGCCAGGGCGATGTTGCGGATGTTGTAGCTGCCGTAGTTGGTCTGTTCGGCGTCGTTCTCGGAGAACGCGACGTTGACGTCCCAGTACAGCGTGCGGCGGCTGCCGAAAACGCCGTCGAGGCCGGCGCCGACGTACCACGTGTCGACGTCCTGCTCGAACACGCGCGGGCCGCCTTCGACCGGGCGGCGGCCGATCAGTTCGAGCGTGCGCTCGTTCTCCGGCGTCGTCGGGTCGTCGACCGACACCAGGTCGAAGCCGAACGGGTTGTACGGGTTCAGCGCCGAAATGAAGATCAGGTCGGCCTGCGGATTGCCGGTGCCGGCCTCGGGGCCGAAGAACAGCGGTTCCGGCGCGGCCTGGTTGGTCGACCGGCGGCGGTTGAAGAGCGCCTTGGCGTAACCGCTCACCGCGTCGCTGAACTCGAACCGCACCTGGCCGAACGCGCCGGTGCGCTCCGACGGCGTCAGCAGCAGGTTGAACTGCGCGAAGTTGAAGCGGTCGGCCGTCGCGAAGCAGTGGTAGTCGTCGGTGCGCGTGCAGCCGGTCTGCGACGGGTCGAAGAACGGGTCGCTGGCGCCGGTGTTCGGCGTGAGGTCGAACGTCACGCCGGTATTCGGGTCGGTGATGATGAAGCGGCCGGTCGGCGTGCCGGAGCTGCCGAACGCCACGCCGGTGCCCGGCACCGGCAGGCCCGCCTGCTCGCGGTCGCGCGAGAAGATCACGTCCTGGTCGGTGTGGCTCAGGCCCATGAACCAGCGCATGCGGTCGTTGCCGCCGCCCCAGCCGAAGTCCACGCCCCAGGTTTCGCCGTCGCCCTCGCCGTACACGCCGTACTGCGTGTTGAGCGACATGCCGTCGAAATCCTGGCGGGTGATGATGTTGACCACGCCGGCGATCGCGTCGGAGCCGTACAGCGACGAGGCGCCGTCCTCGAGCACCTCGATGCGCTCGACGATCGCGAGGGGGATGGTGTTGAGGTCGGTGGCCGAGCCGACGCCCGAGGCCGAGGATTCGTTGACCCAGCGGATGCCGTCGACCAGCACCAGCACGCGATTGGCGCCGAGGTGGCGCTGGTCGACCTGCGCCGAGCCCGCGCCGACGCCGCTGCCGTCCGGCGGGAAGCCGAAATTGCCGCTGGAATTGAACTTGGTGTTGAGCGCCGAGCCCGACGCGGTGAGCGCCTGCACGACGTCGCCGAGCGACGTGAGGCCGGTGCGCTCGATGTCCTCGCGCTCGATGCGCTGCACCGGCACCAGGCCTTCGGCCTCGGCGGTGCGGATGCGGGTGCCGGTCACTTCGACCGCGTCGAGGGTCGAGGGCGCCTCGGTGTCGGGCGCGTCCTGCGCGTGCACGACGGCCGGAAGCAGCGCCAGGACGAGCGCCGCGCGGATCGCGTGGGTGAGGCGGGTGGAACGGATGGTCTTCATCACAATCCCCTTGGCTTTGCTGCAGCGGTTGCGGTCGGATCCGGCGCCCCCCGCGTCGGTTCGCAACTTGTAAATAAAAAGTAAATCGACGGCAATCGTCATGGACGCTGTCGGCGTCAGTGAAACCGGACATTCCGTGCAGGAATTCCCCCGCCGGCCGTCAGCCGCCCCACCAGACGCTGGTGCCGGCGACCGCGAGGAACGCCGCGAACACGCGCTTGAGCGCGGTACCGCTGATCGCGTGCGCGATCCGCGTCCCCAGCGGCGCCGTCAGGACCGAGGCGAGGGCGATCCCGGCCGCGGCGGGCAGGTACACATAGCCCCAGCTGCCGGCGGGCAGCGCGCCTGGCGCCGGCCCGTGGAACGCGTAGCCGGCGGCGCTGGCGAGGGCGATGGCGACCCCGCAGGCGCTCGACGTGCCGACCGCGAGCACGGGTCGCACGCCGCGCCAGACCAGCACCGGCACCGTCATGCTGCCGCCGCCGATGCCTACCAGCGCCGAGATGCCGCCGATGCCGGCGCCCACGGCCGACCACCCCGGCCCCCGCGGTGCGGCGGTCGTTTCGTCGCGCGCGCGCGGCCAGCCGAGCATCAGCTGCAGCGCCGCGAGCCAGCAGTAGACCGCGATGAAGCCGCGCAGCCAGTCGCCATCGAGCCGCGTCGCCAGCGCGCTGCCGAGCCAGCCGCCGAGCAGCAGCCCGGGCACCAGCCAGCGCACCGTCGGCCACAGCACGCTGCCGCGGCGCCGGTGCGCGTTCGCCGACGACAGGCCGGTCAGCAGGATGCTGCCGAGCGCGGTCGCGAGCGCCACGTGCACGGCGAGCGTGTCGGGGATTCCCTGCGTCGGCAGCAGCCACACGAGCGCCGCCACCAGCACCAGCCCGCCGCCGACGCCGAGCAGCCCGGCGAGCACGCCGGCGAGCGCACCGAGAAGCAGATACATACCCCACGCGAGTGTCATCGCCGCGGCACCGCGCGTGCACGGGGCGTGCGAAATCCTTCGGCTACACTCGGGACCATGTCACGCCACTCCCTGCTGCTGGTATTCACGCTCGCGGCGATCGCGACGCTGCCGGCGAAGGCGCAGCGCATCGCGCCGCCCGATCTCGCCGCCGATCGCACCGCGTTGCTCGAAGCGTTCCGTGACGCCGAGCGCGGCGCGCTGAGCGTACAGGACGTCGCACGCATCGCCGACCACCCGCTGCGCGGCTGGGTCGAGGCGACGGCGCTGCGCGAGCGCATCACGACGGCGGGCGCCGCCGAAGTCCGCGCCGCGCTGAAGCGACACGACGGCACGCCGGCCGCCGACTGGCTGCGCGACGGCTGGCTGGTGGAACTGGCGCGACGCGAGGACTGGCCCGCGTTCCGCGCCGATTTCCGCGGCGCCGAAGGGCAGGTACTGCGCTGCGCCGATCTCGCCGCGCGGCATGCCACCGGCGCCACGGACGCGCGCTGGATCGCCGACGGCAAGGCGCTGTGGCTCACCGGCACGACGCTGCCTTCCACCTGCGACGTGCCGTTCCGCGCGCTGCAGGCGCTCGGCCACATCGACGACGCGCTGCGCTGGCAGCGCATCGAGCTGGCCGCGAAGGAAGGCCAGACCGGGCTGATGCGTTTCCTCGCGGCGGGGCTGCCGACCGCCGACGCGGCGCGCGCGAAGGACTACGCCGACTTCATCGACGCGCCGCATGCCCGCGCCAGGAATTGGCCGAAGGAGGCGCGCAGCCGGACGGTCGCGGCCGAGGGCCTGGCACGGCTCGCGAAGCGTTCGCCCGACGCCGCGGCCGCGCAGCTGGCGACGCTGCAGCCGGTGCTCGGCTTCGACGAGGCGCAGCGCGGTCAGGTGCTGTACCAGGTCGCGCTGTGGACGGTCGCCTCGTACCTGCCGGGATCGGCGACGCGGCTCGCCGCGGTGCCCGCCTCGGCGTACGACGATCGCCTGCACGAATGGCGCGTGCGCGAGGCGATGAACCGCGGCGACGACGGCGCCGCCGTGCGCGCGCTGGAAGCGATGGGTGCGACGCAGCGCGGCGACCCGCGCTGGCAGTATTTCGAGGCGCGACTGCGGGAACGGCTCGGCCAGCACGCGGCGGCGAAAGCCCTTTACACGCGCGCGGCGAAGACGTCGACCTTCCATGGATTCCTCGCTGCCGACCGGCTGGCGCAGCCGTACGCGCTGTGTCCGCTGGAGCCGTCGGGGGAGCCGGCGCTGCGCAGGCGCGTCGCCGCCGAACCCGGGCTGGCACGCGCGATCGAGCTGTTCCGCATCGATCGAATCGGGCCGGCGACGCGCGAATGGACCGCGCTGCTCGAGGATCTCGACGACGCCGAACGCTACGTCGCGATCGATTTCGCGCAGGCCGCCGGCTGGCATGACCGCGCCGTGTTCACGATCGGCTCGGAACCCGACGATCTCCGCCACTATTCGCTGCGCTTCCCTCTGCACCACGAAGAGCATCTGCGCCAGGAAGCGCGCCGGAACGCGATCGATCCGGCGTGGATCGCCGGGCAGACGCGCGCCGAGAGCGCGTGGATGCCGCGCGCGCGCTCGCCGGCCAACGCACGCGGGCTGATGCAGCTGCTGCCGTCCACCGCGCAGGCCACCGCGCGCCGGCTCGGCCGCGCATGGACCGGGCCCGCGAGCCTCTACGACCCGACCACGAACCTGACGCTCGGCATCGCGCACCTGCGCCACGAGCTGGACGAGAACGCCGGCATCGCCTACCCCGCGATCGCCGCCTACAACGCCGGGCCGACCCCGGTGGGCCGCTGGAAGCGCGACCGGCCGGGCTTCGATCCGGATTTCTGGATCGAGACGGTCACGTACAAGGAGACCCGCGACTACGTCGCCCGGGTGCTGGCCTTCAGCGTGATCTACGATTGGCGCCTGGACGGCACCGCCGTGCCGGTCGGCGAGCGGATGCTCGGCCGCACCGTCGCCGCCGGCTCGCCGAAACGCCGTGCCTTCACCTGCCCCGCCCCGGAGCCTGTTTCCCCGCCATGATTCCCCAGAAGCTCGTCGTGCTCGGCGGTACCGGGTTCGTCGGCCGCCATCTCGTCGCGCGGCTCGCGGCCGACGGCCACGACGTGACCCTGCTCAGCCGCAATCTGTCGGCGCACCCGCTGCGGCTGGTGCCGCCGGGCGTGGCGCTGCGCGAGGTCGACGTGTACGACCCCGGGGCGCTGCAGCAGGCGTTCGCCGGCGCCGACGCGGTGATCAACCTGGTCGGCATCCTCAACGAGGCCGGCGACAGCGGGCGCGGCTTCCGGCGCGCGCACGTGGAGCTGACGAAGCTGGTGATCGCCGCGATGCAGCTCGCCGGCACGCGGCGCCTGCTGCAGATGAGCGCGCTCAACGCCGGGCGCGGCCAGAGCCATTACCTGCGCTCGCGCGGCGAGGCGGAATCGGCGGTGAAGCGCTCGGCCCTGGACTGGACGATCTTCGAACCGTCGGTGATCTTCGGCCGCGGCGACGGCCTGTTCTGTCGCTTCGCGACGCTGCTGGGCCTCGCGAATCCGGTGCTGCCGCTCGCGCGCGCCGGCGCGAAGTTCGCGCCCGTGTACATCGGCGACGTCGTCGAGGCGTTCGTGCGCGCGCTGCGCGACCGGCGCACGTTCGGCGAGGTGTACGAGCTGTACGGGCCGGAGGTGTTCACGCTGGCGCAGATCGTGCGGATGACGGCGAAGCAGTGCGGGCTGCGGCGCTGGGTGGTGCCGCTGCCGGACGCGCTCGGGCGCGTGCAGGCGTGGGCGTTCGACTTCATACCCGGCAAGCCGTTTTCTTCGGACAATTTCCGATCGCTGCTGACCGATTCGGTCGGCGGCATCGACGGCCTGCACCGGCTCGGCATCACCGCGACGCCGGTGTCGGCGAAGCTGCCGGAGATCCTCGGGCACGTGGACGAACGCCAGGCGCGGTACACGCGCTACCGCGCGTCGCGCTGACGTGCGCACGTACCGCGTCGGCGGCGTGGTGCGCGACCGGCTGCTCGGGCAGGCGCCCGGCGATCGCGACCACGTCGTGGTCGGCGCCACACCCGAGGCGATGGTGCAGGCGGGCTTCGTCCCGGTCGGCAAGGATTTCCCCGTGTTCCTGCACCCGGAAACGAAGGAAGAGCACGCGCTCGCGCGCACCGAGCGCAAGAGCGCGCCCGGCTACCGCGGGTTCGTCGTGCACGCCGACCCGTCGGTGACGCTGGAACAGGACCTGGAACGGCGCGACTTCACGATCAACGCGATCGCCGAAGCGGACGACGGGACGCTGGTGGATCCGTTCGGCGGCGCGCGCGACATCGAGGCGCGCGTGCTGCGGCATGTCTCGCCGGCGTTCGCGGAAGACCCGGTGCGCATCCTGCGCGGCGCGCGTTTCATGGCACGGTTCGCGCCGCTCGGATTCACCGTGGCGGACGAGACGCTGGCGCTGATGCGGTCGATGGTGGACGCGGGCGAGGTCGACCACCTCGTGCCCGAGCGCGTCTGGCAGGAGCTGAAGCGGATGCTGGAGATGCCGGTGCCGTCCGCCGGCCTGCGCCTGCTGCACGACTGCGGCGCGCTGGCGAAGCTGCTGCCGGAAGTGGAGGCGCTGTACGGCGTGCCGCAACGCGCCGAGTACCACCCGGAAGTGGACACCGGCGTGCACGTGGAGATGGTGCTCGACATGGCGGCGACGCTCGCCCCCGGTGATTCGCTGGTGGGGTTCTGCGCGCTGGTGCACGACCTCGGCAAGGCGCTGACGCCGGCCGACGTGCTGCCGAAGCACATCGGTCACGAACACGGTGGCGTCGCGCCGGTGCGTGACGTCGCGCTGCGGCTGAAGGTGCCGCAGGAATACGGCGCGCTGGCGCAGATCGTCTGCCGCGAACACCTGAACGTGCATCGCCTCGCCGAAATGCGGCCGGAGAAGGTGCACGACCTGCTCGCGCGCTGCGACGCCTTCCGCCGGCCCGAGCGCGTCGCGCGGATCGCGCTGGTGTGCGAGGCCGACAAGCGCGGCCGGCTCGGGCTGCAGGACCAGCCCTACCCGTCCGGCGCGCTGCTCGTACGCCTGCACGCGGCGGCGATGACGGTCTCCGCCACCGACGCCGTCGCCGCCGGCCTCGAGGGCCCGGCCGTCGGCGAATGGCTCCGCCGCCAGCGCATCGCCGCGATCAAAAATCTGCTCTGAGCAAATTATTTAATTTGCTCAGAGCAGATTTTCCGGTCGAGGCGCTGGAGGGCGGTGGCGAGCGGGGTCGCCGCGGTGGCGAGGCCCAGCAGGACGCCGAGGGTGTCGGCGAGCGCGTCGGCGGGTTCGGCGAGGCGGTCGGTGGTGAAGCCGGCCTGCGCGAATTCCAGCGCGATGCCGAGGGCGACCAGGGCCGCCGCGGCGAGTGCCTGCGCCCGCCAGGTCGCGAACAGCTGCACGGCCCACGCCGTCAGCACGAAGTACGCGAGCAGGTGGCCGAACTTGTCGGAACCCGACGGCGCGTCGATCGCGACCGGCGACACCAGCGACAGCACGACGCAAAGCACCCAGCCGAACGCCCACACCGCCAGCCAGACCCGCGGCCGGTGGAAAGCGCGCAGCGCCGTCCTGCGCGGCCGCGACCCGGGCGTCACCGGCATCACAGCCGCCGCGTCAGGTCGCCGACGGCGAACGCCAGCCCCATGTCGACGCCGCGCTGGAACCCCATCGCCTGGAACCGCTCGCCCATCTCGCCGGGCAGCGTGAGCCGCTTGACCTCGTTGGTGCGGCGATGCCGCTCGACCGGGTCGGCGATCGCCTCGATCGCCTGCAGCTGTTCGCCGAGCCCGTTGGCGATCAGGAAACTCGCCTGCGAGCAGTACCCGGCGAGCTCGAAACCCGCCCCGACGCCGGCTTCGGCCAGCGCCGTGAAATCGACGAACGCGGTGATGTCCTGCAGTCCCGGGAGCGCGAACGGATCGGCGTTCGCGACATGGCGTCGATGGCAGACCAGCGTGCCGTCGCGGCGCTCGGGCAGGTAGTACTCCGCGCGCGGATAGCCGTAGTCGACGAACAGCATCGCGCCATCCTCCAGAAGCCCGCCCACCGCCTGGATCCAGTACGGCAGCTGCGGCAACAGCTCGGAGCGATAGCCCTCGGGCAGCGGCGCGCCGAGCTGGTGCTCGACGTGCCGAACCGCCGCGCGCAACAGCGCGTCGGCCGGCTGGTCGACGCGGATCGGCGCGCCATCGGCGGACAGCGCCACATGCTCCTCGTACACCTCGCCGCCGCGCACGACGAAGCGCGGGGTCGGCAGCGCGTCGAGCACTTCGTTCGCGAACAGCACGCCGCGCCACTCCCGCTCGGGCGGCCCGTCGAGCCAGTGCACGCGCGCGAACACGTCGGCGTCGAGCGCCGCCCGCAGGCGCGCATGCTGCCGCTCGCGCAGGTCCGCGCTGGGCTCCAGGATCAGATAACGCGCCGGCAGCGCGCCGCGCCGCGCGAATTCCTGCAGCGCCGCCTCGGCGAACGCGCCGCTGCCGCCGCCGATCTCGAAGAAGTCGACGTCGCCGTCGAGCTGCGCGAACGCCACCGACGCGAACGTCGCGACGCACGCCGCGAACGTCGGCCCGAGTTCCGGCGCCGTGACGAAATCGCCGTCGGCGCCGAACTTGCGCGCGCCGGCGCTGTAGTAGCCGAGTCCCGGCGCATAAAGCGCCAGCTCCATGTAGCGGGAAAAAGGAATCGCGCCGCCGGCGCCGCCGATCTGCGCGCGGATGACGGCCTGCAGTTCCTCGCTGTGCGCGAGCGCGGGGTCGGGTTCGTTCATGTTGGCAATCAGGTGGGCTGCGCGCAGGATAACGACATTCCGCGTGGAGCCGACGTATGTCCGAGTCCCGTCCCGTCGTGCTGGTGACCGGCGCCGCCCGCCGCATCGGTGCGGCGATCGCCCGCCGGCTGCACGCGGCCGGTTACGACGTCGCCCTGCACCATCGCGCGTCGCCCGACGACATGGCGACGCTCGTCGCGGAGCTCGAAGCGGCGCGCGCGCGCAGCACGACCGCCCTCGTCGCCGAGCTGGCCGACGACACCGCGCCGGCGCATCTGGTCGGCGAAACACTCGCACGTTTCGGCCGCCTCGACGCGCTGGTGAACAATGCCAGCGCGTTCTTCCCGACCCCGTTCGGCGATTCGACGCCGGCGCAGTTCGACACGCTGTTCGCGTCGAACGCGCGCGCGCCGTGGTTCCTCGCCCAGGCCGCGGCGCCGGCGCTGCGCGCGGCGGGTGGCGCCATCGTCAACCTCGGCGACATCCACGGCGAGCAGCCGCTGCGCGATCACGGCCCGTATTCGATGGCGAAGGCGGCGCTGCTGATGGCCACGCGCGCGCTAGCGCTGGAACTCGCGCCGGAAGTTCGCGTCAACGCGGTGTCCCCCGGCGCGATCCTGTGGCCCGAACAGGGCAAGTCCGACGAGGGGAAGCAGGCGCTGCTCGCGAAGGTGCCGCTGGCCCGCGCGGGCAGCGCCGAGGACGTCGCCGAAGCCGTGCGCTGGCTGCTGCAGGACGCGCGCTATACGACGGGCCACGTGCTCCGCGTCGATGGCGGGCGGTTGGCGGCGCCTTGAGGCCGCCGCTCCTGCGATCCGGCAAGGTCGTCGCGCTCGCCGCGATGATCGCGGCGGCCACCGCCACCGCCACCGCCAGCGCCGGCGCCGCTCCGGCAACGGAGAATTCGCCCTCGGTCGCCGTCGGTCCGGAGAGTGGCGAGGGCGACCGCGCCGCCGCCGCCGAAGCCCGCGTGCGTGCCTCCCTCGAAAGGCAGCTGCAGCGTCGCGGCCTGCGGTGGGGCGCGCCGATCCTGCTGCAGGTGTTCAAGGAAGAGAACGACCTCGAGGTGTGGGTCGACGACGGCGAACGGTACGTGCTGTTCCGCCGCTACCCGATCTGTCACTGGTCCGGCGCGATCGGCCCCAAGCTCCGCCAGGGCGACCAGCAGGCGCCGGAAGGCTTCTACGCGATCCGGCCCGGCGGGATGAACCCGCGCAGCATCGCTCACCTCTCCATGAATCTCGGCTACCCGAATGCGTACGACCGGGCCCACGGGCGCACCGGCGACTTCCTGATGGTGCACGGCAGCTGCTATTCGATCGGCTGCTATGCGATCGGCGACGACGCGATCGAGCAGGTGTACACGCTCGCGCGGGCGGCATTCGCCGGCGGCCAGCGCGAGATCCCGGTCCATGCGTTCCCGTTCCGGTTCGACCTGCGACAGGAGATCGGCTGGAAGGACGACCCGTGGGCACCGTTCTGGCGGCAATTGCGCGAAGGATTCGACGCGTTCGCGGCGAGCGGACGCCCGCCCGTCGTGCAGGTGCGCGACGGCCGCTACGTCATCGCCGAAGCCCCGTGAGTCCCGGCGCTACTTCGCCCGGAACGCCGCCTGCAGTTCGCCCCCGCCGAAGCCCGCCGGCGCGTCGCCGTCGGTGGCGAAACGGTACAGCGCCGCCGAATAGATGCCCGACAGCGCGGCCTGGAACACGGCCATGAACGCCAGCACCAGCGCGCCGATCACCGCGAGCACGGTCGCCGCGACCGCGCCCATCGTCACCGCGGCGCCGATCACGAGCGCGACGAACGCGAAGACGACCAGCACCGTCATCAGTCCGAACGCGAGGCCGATGCCGGCGTTGCCGACCAGGTTCTCGCCCCAGGTGCGCTTGAGCAGCGCCGCGCTTTCCTTGACCGCGTCGATCGGCCCGAGGTCGCGCGCCACCAGCACCGGCACCACGAGGAACGTCGCCACCGTCCAGGCCACGCCGACGATGCCGATCACGATCCGGCCGAGGATCCCGGCGCGCTGTTCGGCCGCCTGCAGCAGCAGGCCCACCGTGGCGGCGATCGCCGCGTAGCCGAGGATCGCGCCCAGCCGGCTGCGCGCGATGCGCAGACCGTCGGCGACCGTCGGATCGCCGCCTTCGAGGCGGATCATCGCCGCGCCGACCAGCGCGGTATTGAAGAAGAAGATCACGAAGTACTGGCACAGGTAGAACGCGAACCCGAACAGCACCTCGACGAGGCCCGGTTCGCTGCCGTCGAAGATGCGCAGGCCGATCGCCGGCACGATGAACGTCGCCGCGACGATCGCGGTGCACACCGCCGACACGACCGGAAACAGCAGCAGTTCCTTGTCGGAACGCAGCACCGACGCGCTCGCCTTCACCAGCCCCCAGCTGCGGGAAAATTTCTCGAACATGGCCATGCCCCCCGGGTGGATGCGGCGATCATAGGCCCGGGATCGGCATAATCCCACCTGGTTCCCACCCCTCCCCGACGTCTTCCGATGCGTCCTGACCGCGTGGCGCCCCTGTTGCTCGTGCTGGTTCTTTGCCTGTGCGGCTGCCGGGACGGCGGCACCCCCGGCGGCGACGCCAATACCGCGCCGGGCGCCCGCGTCGGCACGTCGGTTCCCGCCGCAGTCGACGCCGCGCCCGCCGCGGTGCCCCCCGATGCCCCCACCCTGCTCGCGACCGTGCCGCCGGAACTGCATGGCCGCACGGCCGCCCACTGGTTCGGCCGGCAATGGCCGAAGAATTGGCTCGCCGGCTTCCGACGCGCCGAAGTCGCCGCCGATTTCGAGACGCTGAAGCAGGACGGGTTCGACACCGTCGTGTTGCTGGTGGCCTGGGGCGATTTCCAGCCGGTGGCGATGCCCTGCTGCACGTGGGACGAACGCGCCTTCGAGCGGCTCCGCTTCGTGCTCGACCGCGCGCGCGAAGCGGGCCTGAAGGTGATGCTGCGGGTCGGCTACGGCTGGAGCTTCCACCCCGGCGCCGGCGACGTCGGCGAACGCCAGCACCAGCTGATGAACCGGGCCGACGTGCGCGCATCGTATTTCGATTTCGTACGTCGCATCGGCGCCGAAGTGGACGGTCGCGATGAAGTGGTGCTCGCCTTCATGAGCTGGGAAGACCAGTGGCTGCGTCGGATCGACGAAACGGCGCGCTCGGAATTCGACGAGCATGCGGCGACGCGGCCGGCGGATTTCGGAACGCCGCGGCCGCTGCCGGACGTCGAGAGCGATGCCCGCGGCTTCCACCGCTACTGGGACTGGCTCGTGCGCGAGAAGCTGTATGCGCCGGCGGTGGGCATGCTGCCGAACCTGTCGTACGAGGCTCGCATCGACCGCGAGCCGGTATGGACCACCGACGCGGGCGGCAAGCGCGTGGTCGGCGAATGGCTGGCGCATGACGGCATGTACGAGCTGCCGGGTGCGCCGCTGCTGACGATCTACTGGGCGCCTTTCTGGGGCGCGCTCAACCAGGGCGAACAGCTGACGGCGGGTCGCTCCCTCGAACTGCTGACGGCATTGCTGCGCGAGGCGCGCGAGCGCGGCGGCAAAGCGCTGTTCGTCGACCAGTTCAACGTCGTCGACAACACGCCCGGTCACGAGAGCAACGCCGTGCTGGCGCCTGCCGAGCTGCCCGCTTTCCTGCACCGCGCCGCTTGCACGTTGCGCCGGGAAGGCGTCGCCGCGGTCGGAATCTGGACCGCACGCGACTACGCCGAGAACCCGCTGCACAACCCGGCATTCGGTTACGGGCTCGAAGCGTGGGATCTGCGGGATGGCGGCGTCGCCGCGCCGTCGGGCGCGCTCGAAGCGATGCCCGAAGGTGATTTCCGGGTACGCATGCAGCCGGGCCGCACGTTGGCGCAGCAGATCCCGCGGCGGCACGGCCGCATGCCACGCAGCGGGGACGCGCTCGCCGACCATCTCTGCGTGAGGGCGGACGTACGCGCACCCGGGCAGCTGTCGGCGACGGCCGGCGGCGCCGCGGTGACGCTCTCGTTTCGCGAGGCGGGCCTGCAGCGCGCCTGCACCGCCATCGCGCCGGAGCCCGACGACGACGGCATCGCGCTGGCACTGACGCTGCGCGACGGTGATATCGCGGTCCGCGACGTGCAACTCTACGACCACCTGCAGTACGGCGGCCTGCGCGATGTCGACGGCGCCCCCGGCCCGCTGCTGGAACCGATGCGTCGCTTCCTCGCCGATTTCGCCGCCGAGCCGGCGCCGGCCCGCTGCGTTCAGTAGGCCGTCGCGACCAGGCGCAGCGACGCGGCCGCCAGCGGATCGGAGGCGTGCAGCGAATCCCACAGTTCCTGCAGCGTGCGCCCGTCACCGGGCACGCGCAGCGCCGGCGCGAGGTCGTGCAGCGGCTTGAGCACGAACGCGTGCCGCAGTTCCGGCCGCGGCAGTTGCAGGTGACCCGGTCCGTCGAGCACGAGGTCGTCGAAGAAGACGATGTCGATGTCGAGCGGGCGGCTGGAGAAGCGCGGCTGCGTGCGGTCGCGGCCGTGCGCGTCCTCGAGCGCGTGCAGCCACGCATCGAGCGCGAATACGTCGAGGTCGGTGTCGATCGCCGCCGCGCAGTTCAGGAACTCGGGGCCGTCGAAGCCGACCGCGGGCGTGCGGTAGACCGGCGACACGCGCACGGCGTCGAAACGCGCGTGCAGCGCCGCGATCGCAGCCCGCAGGTTGGCGTCGGCGTCGAGATTGCTCCCGAGGCTCAGCCACGCCGTGCTCACGCGCCGGTGCCGCGCTCGATGATCACGCCGACCGCCTTCGAGCCGCGCACCGCGCCCGGCTTCGACAGCTTCAGCCGCAGCCAGCGCACGCCGAACTCCTCGCGCACGATCGCCGCGCAGCGCTCGGCCAGCGTTTCGACCAGCCCGAATTCCGACTCCGACACGAACTGGATCAGCCGCTTGCTGACCGCCTTGTAGTCGAGCGTCAGGGCGATGTCGTCGCTCGCCGCCGGCACCGTGTTGTCGAACGCCATTTCGAGGTCGAGCACCACCGGCTGGCGGATCTTCCGCTCCCAGTCGTAGATGCCGATGACGCACTCGATCTCGAGCGCCTCGATGAAAACCTTGTCCATTCCCGATCCCGTGTAGGAGCGGCTTCAGCCGCGCTTCCCTAAACCGCCCGCAACGATGCCATGTCCCACCGCGGCACCACGTGCACGCCCGCATCCTCCCGCTGCCCGGCCTGCAGCCGCAGCGCGCCGGCGAACGCGATCATCGCGCCGTTGTCGGTACAGAACTCGGGCCGCGGGAAGCAGACGCGGCCGCCGAGCTTCGCCGCCATCGTCTCCAGTCGCGCGCGCAGCCGCACATTCGCACCGACGCCGCCGGCGACCACCAGCGTCTTGTCGCCGGTCTGCCGCAGCGCGCGTTCGCACTTGATCGCCAGTGTCTCGACCACGGCGTCCTCGAAGCCGCGGGCGATGTCGGCGCGCACCGCATCCGAGCGGTCCGACGCCTGCCACGCGAGCAGGACCTGCGTCTTCAGGCCCGAGAAGCTGAAGTCCAGTCCCGGGCGGTCGGTCATCGGCCGCGCGAAGCGGAACGCCCCCGGCGTGCCCGATTCCGCCAGCCGCGCCAGTTCCGGCCCGCCCGGGTACGGCAGGCCCATCAGCTTGGCGGTCTTGTCGAAGGCCTCGCCGGCGGCGTCGTCCAGCGTCTCGCC
>CBIHMN010000013.1:0-16406 GCA_966211005.1 uncultured Arenimonas sp. | reverse complement strand
GCACCGTGCCGATCTACCAGGCGCTGGAGAAGGTCGACGGCAAGGCCGAGGACCTGACCTGGGAGATCTTCCGCGACACGCTGATCGAGCAGGCGGAGCAGGGCGTCGACTACTTCACGATCCACGCCGGCGTGCTGCTGCGGTACGTGCCGCTGACCGCGAAACGCGTCACCGGCATCGTCAGCCGCGGCGGCAGCATCCTCGCGAAGTGGTGCCTCGCGCATCACAGGGAGAATTTCCTCTACACGCATTTCGAGGAAATCTGCGAAATCATGAAGGCGTACGACGTGTCCTTCTCGCTCGGCGACGGCCTGCGCCCGGGCTCGATCGCCGACGCCAACGACGCCGCGCAGTTCGGCGAGCTCGAGACGCTGGGCGAGCTGACGAAGATCGCGTGGACGCACGACGTGCAGACGATGATCGAGGGCCCCGGCCACGTGCCGATGCACCTGATCAAGGAAAACATGGACCGGCAGCTCGCCGTCTGCGGCGAGGCGCCGTTCTACACCCTCGGGCCGCTGACCACCGACATCGCGCCGGGCTACGACCACATCACCAGCGCGATCGGCGCGGCGATGATCGGCTGGTTCGGCACGGCGATGCTCTGCTACGTGACGCCCAAGGAACACCTCGGCCTGCCCGACAAGAACGACGTGCGCGAGGGCCTGATGGCCTACCGCATCGCCGCGCACGCCGCCGACCTCGCCAAGGGCCACCCCGGTGCGCAGGCCCGCGACAACGCGCTGAGCAAGGCCCGGTTCGAGTTCCGCTGGGAGGACCAGTTCCACCTCGGCCTCGATCCCGAGCGCGCCCGCGAATTCCATGACGAGACGCTGCCGAAGGACGCGCACAAGGTCGCGCACTTCTGCTCGATGTGCGGCCCGCACTTCTGCTCGATGAAGATCACGCAGGACGTGCGCGAGTACGCCGCCAGCCACGGCGTCGCCGACGCCGCGGCCGCGCTGGAACAGGGCATGGCCGAGAAGGCGGCCGAATTCCGCGCCGACGGGTCGCGTCTTTACCGGCCGGACTGACTCGCGGGTGTGCGCAGGGCGGGGCGGGGACCTTCGCATCGTCTTCCGCCCCCGCCGCCGGTCGGTCGCGACGCCCCGCCTGCCGGCCACGCGCTGAACGGACAGCGGCGATTCATGCCGCCTTGCAGGCCCGCTGCTAGCTTGGCGGGACCCGAACCGGAGAACCGTCATGACCCGTTTCCCACGCCTGCTCCTGCTGGTGCTCGTGGCGTTGCTGGCCGGCTGCGCGAGCACGCCGCGCGTCAGCAGCGACATGGACCCGAACGCCGATTTCTCGAAGTACCGCACCTACGCGTTCTACGATCCGCTCGCGGTCGAGTCGAAGGGCTACGAGACCCCGTCGTCGGCGATCATGCGCGACGCCGTCCGCCGGCAGATGGACGCCCGCGGCTACGTCTACGACACGAACTCGCCCGACCTGCTGGTGAACATCAATGCCTTCCTGGAGCGTCGCACCGACGTGTCGTCGGTTCCGGAGATGCAGTACGGGATGTATTACAGCTACCGGCACAACGCGTACTTCGCCGTGCCTTACTGGGGCGAGCGCGCGAGCGTGCGCCGCTACACCGAAGGCACGATGAACGTCGACCTGGTCGACGCCCGCGCGCGCCGGCTGGTGTGGGAAGGCGTCGCCGTCGGCCGGATGGCGCGCATGCAGCCGCCGGAGCGCGCCGCGCGCATCCACGCGACGATCGCCGAGATCTTCGCGCGGTACCCGCACCGCGCCGGAAACTGATCGCGGATCAGTCGGCCGCGTTCGCGTAGAACACGCCGCGGCCGGGCAGCGACAGCACGCCGTCGACGAGCCGCCCGCCGACGAGGCCATGCGCCTCGTCGGCGCGCCACGTGCCGTCGACCGGCACCGGCCCCGAGGCCGGTTCGTCCGACAGGTTGAACGCGACCAGCATCCGCTGCGTCGCGTCGCGCCGTTCGAACGCCAGCAGGGGCGGCGCGACGTCGAGGAAGCGGATGTCGCCGTGCAGCAGTGCCGGCTGCGCGCGGCGCCACGCCAGGAATGCGCGGAAGCGGCCGAGCACGCTGCCCGGATCGTCCTGCTGGGCGGCCACGTTCAGCGCCACGTGCTCCGCCGGCACCGGCAGCCACGGCCGGCCGGAGGTGAAGCCCGCGCCCGGTCCGTCGCTCCACGGCATCGGCGTGCGACAGCCGTCGCGGCCCTTGAAGTTCGGCCAGAACGCGATGCCGTACGGATCGCGCAGCGCCTCGTACGGCACGTCGGCTTCCGGCAGCCCGAGTTCCTCGCCCTGGTAGATGCACACCGATCCGCGCAGCGAACACACGAGCGCGGTGTACTGGCTCGCGAGCTGCGGGTGCGTCGAGCCTTTTCCCCAGCGCGTCACCACCCGCTGCACGTCGTGGTTCGATACCGACCAGCACGGCCAGCCGTCGCGCATGCCGGCGCCCAGTTCCTCGACGGTGCGGCGGATGAAGGCCGGGGAGTCGTCCTCGGTGAGCAGCTCGAAGCTGTAGCCCATGTGCAGCCGGCCGGGCCGGACGTAGTCGCTCATCGTGCCCAGCAGGTCCTCGGCGGATATCTCGCCGAGCGAGCCGATGTCCGGGTACTCGTCCAGCAGCGCGCGCAGGCGTTCGAGGAAGGGCAGCATCTCCGGCTGCGTGTTGTTGTGGTGGTGGTACTGGAACGCGTACGGGTTCTCGGCGGAAAAACCCCGGCCGGTACGCAGCTCCGGCGGCTTGGCCGGGTTGTCGCGCAGCCGGCGGTCGTGGAAGCAGAAATTGATGGCGTCCAGCCGCAGCCCGTCGACGCCGCGGTCGAGCCAGAAACGCACGTTGTCGAGCGCCGCCTGCTGCACGTCCGGATGGTGGAAGTTGAGGTCGGGCTGCTGCACCAGGAAGTTGTGCAGGTAGTACTGGCCGCGCCGCGGCTCCCACTGCCACGCGCAGCCGCCGAACAGCGACAGCCAGTTGTTCGGTGGCGATCCGTCGGGCTTCGCGTCGGCCCAGACGTACCAGTCGGCCTTCGGATTGGTGCGGTCGGCGCGGCTCTCCACGAACCACGGATGTTCGCTGGAACTGTGGCTGAGCACCTGGTCGATCATCACCTTCAGCCCGAGCGCATGCGCGCGCGCCAGCAGGTGGTCGAAGTCGCCGAGCGTGCCGAACAGCGGGTCGACCGCGCGGTAGTCGGCGATGTCGTAGCCGAAGTCGGCCATCGGCGAGCGGAAGAACGGCGAGATCCAGATCGCGTCGACGCCGAGGCTGGCGACGTAGTCGAGCTTCGCGTCGATGCCGCGCAGGTCGCCGACCCCGTCGCCGTCGGCGTCGAGGAAGCTGCGGGGGTAGATCTGGTAGATGGTGGCTCCCCGCCACCAGCCGTTGCCGCCCATGCCTGCTCCGTGGCCCGCGCGCGCCGGTTCGCCGGCGATGCCGCAGCTTAGCGGGGGCGACGGTACCGGCCGGCGGTGCTGCAAACGTATTCATCCACGACGGGATGCGCGGCCGGCGTTACGGTGGCGGCGGCACACGGCGCGGGGAGGCGCGATGTCGGCGAATGCGATCCAGCTGTTGGTCTTCTTCGGCCTCACGGCACTCGTCGCGCTGCTGACGTGGTGGCGATGCCGCCAGGCGGTGCCGGGCACCGACGAGCGCAAGGACTACTTTCTCGCCGGCGGCACGCTGGCATGGCCGTACATCGCCGGCTCGCTGCTGCTGACCAACATCAGCGCCGAACAGATCGTCGGCATGAACGGCGCCCAGGTCGCGCTCGTCGCGTGGTGGGAGTTCGGCGCGATCGCCGGCCTGCTGATCCTGGCGCACGTGCTGGTCCCGCTCTATTACCGGTACGGGTGCGCCACGACGCCCGAGCTGATCGAGCGCCGCCTCGGCGATCCGGTGCTGCGGGCGGCGGTGTCCGCGCTGTTCCTGCTCGGCTACCTGTTCATCCTGCTGCCGGTGGTGCTCTACACCGGCGCGCTGTTCGTGAAGTCGATGTTCCAGCCCGACTGGTCGATCATCGAGATCTCGGTGGGCTTCGCGCTCGCCGGCCTCGCGTACGCCGCGTTCGGCGGCCTGCGCGCGATCGCGATCTCCGACACGTTCAACGGCGTGGCGCTGCTGGTCCTCGGCGGGCTGGTCACCGTGCTCGCGCTCGCGGCGATCGACTTCGACCTGTCCGGGATTCCCGCCGAGCGGCTGACGCTGATCGGCGCCCCGGACTCCGACATCCCGTGGACGACGCTGCTGACCGGCATGGTGTTCATCCACCTGTTCTACTGGGGCACGAACATGCTGATCGCGCAGCGCGCCCTCGCCGCGCGCTCGGTGCGCGAGGCGCAGAAGGGCCTGTACGCGGCGGCGTTCTTCAAGCTGCTGATCCCGCTGATCGTCGTGCTGCCCGGCATCGTCGCCTTCAAGCTCTACGGCGACGTCGGCGACAGCGCCTACGGTCGCCTCGTCGACGACGTGCTGCCGCCATGGCTGTCGGGTGCGTTCGCGGCCATGATCGCCGGCGCGGTGCTGTCGAGCTACAACTCCGGCCTCAACTCCGCTTCGGCGCTGTACGCGATGGACATCCACGCGAAGTACGTGAACCGCGCCGCCGACGTGAAGCGGGTCGGGCAGTGGGTGGCGGTGCTGTTCACGATCGGATCGCTGGCGATGGTGCCGCTGTACCAGAACGCCAGGAGCATCATCGCGCTGCTGCAGCAGCTCAACGGCCTGTATTCGATGCCGGTGCTGGCCATTTTCCTGACCGCCGTCGCTATGCCGTGGGTGAACGGCGTCGCCGGACGCGTCGGGCTCGTCTTCGGCGCGCTGCTCTATGCGGTGTTCACCTTCGTCTGGTCGCCGCTGCATTACATCCACCTGATGTTCGTCACGCTGCTGTCGACCCTCGCGGTGATCCTCATCGTCGACCGGTGGCTGTCGAAGCGGGCGCCGCGCGTCGTCGCGGCGACCGCGCGCTGATGCGCGCGCGCCTCGTCGCCGCGACGCTCGCCGCGACGCTCGCCGCCACGGGCGCGACAGCGGCGGCCGCGCCGGCGGCGGGGAGCGCACCGAGCGCCGCCTGCGATGCGCCCGCGCACTTCGCCGTGCTGCGCGCCGACGCCTCCGGCGTGGCCGACGCGCGCGCGCACTGGCTCGACGCGGACACGCTGACGTGGCCGGGCAAACCGGCAGACGCCCGGCTGGGCCTCGTGCGTCCCCGGCCGGGCGCCGCGGTGATCGGCGCGAAACTGGCGGGCCTGCAGGCCGAGCAGCTCCCGCTCGCGACCTCCGACCACGCGCCGGCGCGGCCGGGATGGATCGCCGCCGGCGCGACGCGCTCGGTCGCGACGACGGACCCGCGGCGTCTCGACACGTGGTACGGCGCCGACGTGCTGCTCGTGGAAACGGGCGACGACGGACGGATCGTCGACGCGACGCGCCTGCAGCACGCGCTCGCGCTCGACGCCCGGTACGCGGCGGCCGCGGCCGGCGCGAAACTCGGCGGAACGGAGGAGCCCGGCGCGCACCGCGTCCGGCTCTGGGCGCCGACCGCGACTGCCGTTTCCGTCTGCCTCTACCCGGACGATGCGGCGCCCGCGGCCTCGGAATCGCCGCTGGCGCGCGACGACACGGATGGCTCCTGGAGCGCCACCCTCGACGCGGCCGAGGGCGGGGCGCGCTACTACACCTATCTGGTGGACGTGTTCGTGCCCGGTGTCGGGCTCGTGCGCAATCGCGTGACCGACCCCTACGCCGTCTCGCTGGGCGCCGACTCGAAGCGCGCGTGGCTCGGCTCGCCGGACGACGCGGCGACCCGGCCCACCGGCTGGGACACGGCGCCGCGTGGCCGCGACCTCGCCGCGCCGACCGACGCGATGCTCTACGAACTGCATGTCCGCGACTTCTCGATCGGCGACGCGACGGTGCCGCCGGCCCACCGCGGCAAGTACCTCGCGTTCGGCGCGACCGGCAGCGACGGCATGCGCCACCTGCGCGCGCTCGCCGACGCCGGGATGACCGACGTGCACCTGCTGCCGGTCTACGACTTCGGCAGCGTCCCGGAAGCCGGCTGCGTGACGCCGGCGATCCGCCCCGGTGGCGACCGCGAAGCCGCGCAGGCCGCGGTGGCCGCGGTGAAGGAACGCGACTGCTTCAACTGGGGCTACGACCCGGTGCACTACGGCGCGCCCGAAGGCGGTTTCGCGACCGACCCGCACGACGCGCCGGCGCGGCTGCGCGAGTTCCGGACGATGGTGATGGCGCTGCACGCCGCCGGCCTGCGCGTCGGCATGGACGTGGTCTACAACCACACGTTCGCGTCCGGGCAGCACGAGAAGTCCGTGCTCGACCGGATCGTGCCCGGCTACTACCACCGGCTCGACGCGAAAGGCGTCGTGGAACGCTCGACCTGCTGCGACAACACCGCGACCGAGCACGCGATGATGGCGAAGCTGATGATCGACACCGCCGTGCGCTGGGCGCGCGACTACCGGATCGACTCCTTCCGCTTCGACCTGATGGGCCACCAGCCGCGCGCGGCGATGGAGCGGCTGCAGGCGGCGGTCGATGCCGCGACCGGGCGCCCTGTGCTGCTGATCGGCGAAGGCTGGAACTTCGGCGAGATCGCCGACGGCGCGCGCTTCGTGCAGGCCTCGCAGCGGTCGCTCGGCGGGAGCGGCATCGGCACGTTCTCCGACCGCATGCGCGATGCGGTGCGCGGCGGCGGCTGCTGTGACAGCGGCACCGCGCTGGCGGCGAAGCAGGGCTGGGCGAACGGCCTGCACCACGCGCCGAACCGCTTCGACAAGACCACGCCGGAGCAGCTGCAGCGCGTCGCGGACCTGGTGCGCGTCGGCATCGCCGGCACATTGCGCGACGTCATGCTCGAGACCCACGACGGCGCGACGCGGCGGCTGGACGCGATCGACTACGCGGGCCAGCCCGCGGGTTACGCGTGGGCGCCGGCCGAGGTCGTGAACTACGTCGAGAACCACGACAACCAGACGCTGTTCGACGTCAACGCGATGAAGCTGCCGCGCGGCACCCCGGCCGCCGAGCGCGCGCGCGTGCAGGTCGTCGCGCTGGCGACCGTGGCGCTGGCGCAGGGCATCGCCTACTTCCACGCCGGCGGCGAAATCCTGCGCAGCAAGTCGCTCGACCGCAACAGTTTCAATTCCGGCGACGCCTTCAACCGCATCGACTGGACGCTGCAGGGCAACGGGTTCGGTCTCGGCCTGCCGCCGGCCGAGGACAACGCGACCAGCTGGGAGGTGATGGGCGCGGTGCTCGCGGACCCGTCGGTGCCGCCGGCGCCGGCCGACATCCGCTGGACCCGGGACGCATTCCTCGACCTGCTGCGCATCCGGGCCGGGACGCCGCTGCTGCGGCTCGCCGACGCCGCCGGGGTGCGCGCGCGCCTGCACTTCGCGCCGGCCGGTCCGGACGCCGACGGCCGCGTGGTCGGCGCATGGCTGGAGGGCGAGGGCATCGGCGACGGGGCCGACCTCGCATGGTTCATCAATGCCGGAGTCGAGCCGGTCGACGTCGCGGTGCCGGCGCTCGCCGGCCGGCCCTTCGCGCTGCACCCGGTGCTGGCGTCGGACCGCGCGGCCGACGATCGCCCCCGCCGGGAGGCGCGCTACGATGCGGCCACCGGCACCTTCCGCGTGCCGGCGCGGACCGCGGTGGTGTATCTCGCGCCCGCCGGGGCGGACTGACGGAGACGGACATGCAGGACCCGGACGCGCGCGTGCGCGAGATCGTGATCGTCGGCGGCGGCACCGCCGGCTGGATGGCCGCCGCGGCGCTCGCGAAGCTGCTGCCGCACCCGCTGTATTCGATCCGTGTCGTCGAATCGGACGAGATCGGCATCGTCGGCGTCGGCGAAGCGACGATCCCGATGATCAAGCTGTTCAACAACGCGCTGGAGATCGACGAATACGACTTCCTGCGCTTCACGAAGGGCACGTACAAGCTCGGCATCGAGTTCGTGGACTGGGCCCGCGTCGGCGACCGCTATTTCCACGGCTTCGGCAAGATCGGGCAGGACCTCGGCGTCGTGCCGTTCTACCAGTACTGGCTGAAGATGCATGCGCTCGGCCGGGCCGCGCCGCTGGAGGAATACGCGATCGCGACGTGGGCGAGCCGCCACGACCGCTTCATGCGCGCGGTGACCGACCGGCCGAATTCGCCGCTCGCCGACATCGCCTACGCCTACAACTTCGACGCGTCGCTGTATTCGAAGTACCTGCGCGCGTACGCGGAGAAGCGCGGCGTCGAGCGCATCGAGGGCAAGGTGACGCACGTCGAGCAGGATCCGGACAACGGGCACGTGCGCGCGGTGTCGCTGGAGCGGGGCGAGCGTGTCGCCGGCCAGCTGTTCGTCGACTGCACCGGGTTCCGGGGGCTGCTGATCGAGCAGACGCTGAAGGCCGGCTACACCACGTTCTCGGACGTGCTGCCGTGCGACCGCGCGCTCGCCGTTCCCTGCGCGTCGGCCGGGCCGCTGACGCCGTACGTGCGCTGCACCGCGCGCAGCGCCGGCTGGCAGTGGCGCATCCCGCTGCAGCACCGCATCGGCAACGGCTACGTCTACAGCAGCCGCCACATCAGCGACGACGAGGCCGCGCACACGCTGCTGTCGAGCCTCGACGGCGAGGCGCTGGCCGAACCGCGGCCGCTGCGCTTCGTGCCAGGCCGGCGCAACCGGGTGTGGGACCGGAACGTGGTGGCGATCGGCCTCGCGAGCGGGTTCATGGAGCCGCTCGAATCGACGAGCATCCACCTGATCCAGTCGGCGATCGCCCGGCTGACCGCGTTCTTCCCGCACGCCGGCTTCGACCAGGCCGACATCGACGAATTCAACCGGCATTCGCAGGAGGAAGTCGAACGCATCCGCGACTTCATCGTGCTGCACTACCACGCGACCGAACGCAGCGATTCGCCGTTCTGGAACGAGTGCCGGACGATGGCGATTCCGCCGCTGCTGAAGCTGAAGATGGATCTGTGGCGCGCGAACGGCCGCGTGTTCCGCGAAGGCATGGAGATGTTCGCCGAGCAGAGCTGGGTGCAGGTGCTCCACGGCCAGCGGGTGCCGAACCGCGGTTACCATGCGCTGGCCGACATGCAGCCGGAAGAGAAGATCCACGAGTACCTCGAGGGCGTGCGGAGCGTGATCGACAACTGCGTCCGGGCCATGCCGACGCACGAGGAATTCATCGCCAAGCGCTGCGCCGCGGTTCCCGAATCCCGGGTGGCGTGAATGACCGGCGGCGAGCCGCCGCTGCGCTTCAACCGCATGCCGCGCGTCTCGGAAGTGCCGCTCGGCGGCGGCCGCACCTGCCTCGTGTTCGATGCCGTGCTCGCCGACCCCGACGGCTGGGTCGACTACGCCGCGACGCAGGCGCCGCGCTTCGTCGAGTCCGAGACGAACGCGTATCCCGGGCCGGAGCTGCCGCTGTCGACGACGACGACCGCGGCGCTGGACGGCTTCTTCACCCAGCACGCGCGACGCGAGATGGACGGGCGCCGGACCCTGCGCGCGCAGGCGCGGATGGCGATCGCGACGCGGCGGCCGGCCGCGCTGCAACCGCGGCAGTGGCTGTGCCATGTCGACCGGATGCAGGCGGTTCCCGGCGAGGCGATCGCGGCCAGCGTGCTGTACCTGTTCCACGAGCCGGCGCTCGGCGGCACCGTGTTCTTCCGGCCGCGCCGGCCGCTCGCCGAGATCGCGGCGCTGGTGCAGGATTCGGCGCATCTCACACCGCACGCGTTCGAGGAACGCTCGGGGCTCACCGCCGGCTACATGACGGCGAGCAATCCATGGTTCGAGCGCATCGCCGCGGTGCCGGCCCGCTACAACCGGCTGGTCGTGTATCCGGGGAGCGTCTTCCATGGCGCCGACATCCGCGAGCCGGCGCGGCTCGATCCCGATGCCCGGAAGGGCCGGCTGACGATGAACGGGTTTTTCGTGTGCAAGCGGAGGAGCGGGTGAGAATAAATCTGCTCAGAGCAAATTAGCGTCCGGCTCCGCGGGCCCCGGGGCAAGTCGGGCTAATTTGCTCTGAGCAGATTTATTCTCACCTCGTCCATCACCAGCGGCGATCCCGGCGCGCCCCCGAACTGGTGCCGCCCCGCCTCGGGCTGCAGCACCCGGTAGCCGCCGTCGTAATCCCACGTGTTGATCACGACCGTCGCGCCGTCGAGTGTCGGCGGATAGCCGAGCGCGCCGGCGGGCAGCGTCAGCGTCACGGTGTCGGCCACGCGGTCGACCGCGACCGAGGGGGCGGGCGTCGCGACGCGGCCTTCGTCGTCGGCGGAGGCGCCGGCCGCGGTGAACGCGGCGCTGCTCCAGCCCCCGACGCGGAAGCGCCCGTGCCAGCGCAGGCGGTCCGGCAGCTCGCCCTGCTGCAGCGGCATGACGCGCGCGCCGCCGTCGCGACCCGGCAACCCGATGAACACGGTGAACAGCACATGGTCGAAGCCATTCGGCGCGTTCCACGCGTGCACCACGTCGGCCATCGTCAGCACCAGCCGCAGCGAGCCGCCGGCGACGCGGGCGCGCACGCGGCGGATGTCGGCGGGACGATGGTCGCGCCAGCCCCGGTCGAGCGGGTAGGCGAGGCCGCCCTCGCGGCCGTGGTCGTCGTCCGCCGGATCGACGACGTCGGCGACGTCGCGCCACGCCGGCGCCACGCGGAATTCCACCGCGTCCGACACCGCGCCGCTCGCGGCGTGCCACGCGACGACCCGATGCACCGCCGCCGGGTCGACCAGCCCGTTCGTATCCAGCTCCGCGGACCACGTGCCGTCGGCGGCGACGTCGACCGCGCGCGCGCCGTCGATCCGCCCGTCGACCAGCAGCGCCAGCGAGGAGACGCCCGCCGCCCGGCCGGACACGGCGAGTGACCGGGCGACGGGCGCCGCCGCAAGCGGGTCGATCGACAGCGCGACGGCCGTTTCCGCGGCCGTCGGCGGCCCGGCGACCGGCCCCGGCCGGAAGACGAAGCCGGCCCGCGCCGGCAGCCGCAGGCTCACGCGGCCGTCGCCATCGACCGACGCCGGTCCCGCCCCGGCATCGTTCGCCGAGAACGCGGGTCGCAGCGTCGTACCCGGCGCCAGCCCGGTCTCGAGCCGGTCGAGCAGCCGTTCCTCCTCGGCGGTGTTGAACACCACCAGCGCCTGCGCGTCGTCGTGGTCGATGCGCCACGCGATCACGCCGGCACCGCCGCTTTCGGCGCGCAGCACCGTGGGCACCCCGCGCGAGTACAGCGCATCGCCGCGCCGCAGCGCGATCGCGTCGGCGAGGTAGCGGTACAGGGGCGCCGACGTGTCGAAGCGGTCGCGCCCCCCGCTGCCGACGCCACCGGCGAACAACGCGTCGCGCTGTCCGCGCACGCCCTGCTCGGTGCCGTAGTAGACGACCGGAATCCCGGGCAGCGTCAGCATCGCCAGCAGGGCCTGCCGCAGCCCGGCTTCCGTGCCGCCGGCGAGGAAGCGGTCGACATCGTGGTTGTCGACGAACGTGGGCATCCGGTGCGGGTCGGCGTGGACGCGCAGCATCGATTCGATGCGATGCGCGAGCTCGCGCGTCGGGCGGCTGCGCGCGAACACGTCGCCGAAGCTCCCGTACAGCGGGAAGTTGATCATCGCCGGCAGCAGCGGTCCGTCGGCGTCGCGCACGTAGGTTTCCAGCTTGCGCGCGGCGTCGTCCTCGTACGGCCCGTCGGTGCCGAAGCCTTCGCCGAACGCGTGGAAGCCGGGGCGCCCCGCCGCCTCGGCGACCGCGAACATGCCGGGGGCCCGCGCATCGCCCGAGTACAGGAAATCGCGGAAATAGCCGGGCGGCACGTGGTACGCGGTGTCGACGCGGAACGCATCGACACCGACCTCGCGGATCCAGAAGCCGTAACTTTCGCGCAGCGCGCGGCGCACGACCGGGTTCTCCGTATTCAGGTCGTCGAGGTCGGCGAGCGCGTACGTGCGTTCCTGGGTCTCGTCGCCGAAGTCGGCGATCGGCGGCGTCCAGTGGTAGATCGCCGCCGCGCGGTCGGCGCCGCGGCGCGGGTCGTTCAGCGAGAAGGGCCACTGCGTCGGCGCGGCGACCGGCACCGACGGCACGACCGCGCGCCAGCCGACGCGCGGATCCGCCGGGTCGTGGCGATCGCGGTAGGTGAAGAAATTGCCCGTGTGGTTCACCACCACGTCCTGCACCAGCGACAGGCCGCGCGCGTGCAGCGCGTCGGCGAACGCCCGGTAGTCCGCCAGCGTGCCCAGATGCGGATCGACGGCCTTGAAGTCGCTCGCCCAGTAGCCGTGGTAGCCGCCGTAGCCGGTCCACCACTGGTTCGCGACCGGTGGCGTGATCCACACCGCGGTGGCGCCGAGGCCGGCGATGTAATCGAGCCGGCGGCAGGCGCCGGCGAAGTCGCCGCCGCTGTATTTCGCGCCGTTCGCCGGGTCGTATTCGCCGCCGCCCTGGTCGTTGTTCGACGGGTCGCCGTCGTCGAAGCGGTCGAGCATCAGGAAGTAGACGACCTGGTCGCGCCAGTCGGCCTGCGGGCGCGCCGGACCGCCGGCACAGGGCGTCGCGGCGGCAGGGCCGGCGAGCAGCGCCAGGGCGAGGGCGGGGGCGAGTGGTTTCATCGGTGCTCCGGAAGCCGTGCACGCATTGAACCCCGCCGCCGCGGCTTCCGTGACGGGTCGGCGGGCGATCGGCCGTGAATACGTATGCAGGGACCGCCGCGTCGGAAAGCGCAGGGCTACTATCGCCGCAGCGTCGACGATCGAAGCGATCGCGCATGCGGACTCGCCCGCGGGGAACTGGCAGGGGGCCACCCGGGGGTCACGGAAAACGACAACGTGTCCCGGGAGGGGAGATGTTGAAAGCCAAGCGAAATGTGCTGAGCCTCGCGCTCGCGACCGCGATCTTCGCCAATGCCGGCCTGGCCATCGCCCAGGAGGCGCCGCCGCCCGACACGGAGGAGGAAGACGAGGACGCCGAGGGCGAAGCCCGCACCCTCGACACCGTCGAGGTCACCGGCATCCGCGCCGCGATCGAAGCGTCGATCGACACCAAGCGCGACAACACCTCGATCGTCGAGGCGATCTCGGCCGAAGACATCGGCAAGCTGCCCGACTCGTCGATCGCCGACTCGCTGGCGCGGCTGCCCGGCCTCACCGCGCAGCGCTTCGGCAACCGTCCGCAGGAGATCAACATCCGCGGCTTCGCCGGCGACTTCTCCACCGGCCTGCTGAACGGCCGCGAGCAGGTCAGCCCGGGCAACAACCGCGGTGTCGAGTTCGACCAGTTCCCCTCGGAGCTGATCAACCAGGTCGTCGTCTACAAGACGCCGGACGCGTCGCTGGTCGGGCAGGGCCTGTCGGGCACGATCGACCTGCGCACCGTCAGCCCGCTCGATTACGGCGAGCAGGTGTTCGCCGCGAACCTGCGACACGACATCAACGAACTCGACGACCAGAAGCAGTCCGGCAACCGCGGCAGCTTCTCGTACATCGACCAGTTCAACGACGGCACCGTCGGGCTCGCGCTCGGCTACGCGGTGCTGAAGTCGCCGACGCAGGCCAACCAGTTCGGCTCGTGGGGCTACGACCCCGACGACGGCGGCCCGGTCACCGGCGCGATCTCGGGTGCCGACCTGTGGGACATCGAGGGCGAGTTCGAGCGTCGCGGCCTGATGGGCGTGTTCGAGTACCGCCCGAACGAGGATTTCCACACGCGCGTCGATCTCTTCCACTCCGAGTTCGACCGCGAGGAGAACAAGAGCGGCTTCCAGTTCAGCCTGCAGACCTGGACCGGCGCGGCGCTCAACGGCCGCACCGACGACAGCGACGGCACGGCGATCGACGCCAATTACGACGACGTCAGCTTCGCGGTGACCCGCGGCGACTTCAACGCGTCGTACGACGACATGATCTCGGTGGGCTGGAACACCGAATGGCGCTTCGCCGACCGGTGGACGGCCACCGTCGACCTCAGCCATTCCGATATCCACCGCGAGGAGCGCATCCTCGAAACCTACGCGCGGCTGGCGCCCGGCATCGTGCTGGACGGCGTCGGCGCGACGTACAGCGGCGACGACTACTACGAGTTCGATTTCCCGATCGACCTGACCGACCCGTCGAACTTCCGGATGATGGATCCGGGCGGCTGGGGCGGCGCCGTGCCGCAGGCCGGCTACCTGAAGGACTTCATCGTCGAGGACCAGATCAACGCGCTGCGGCTGGACCTCGAGCGCGGGTTCGACCACGACTTCTTCAGCTCGGTCGAGTTCGGTGCGAACCTCACCGACCGCGAGAAGAGCCGGTCGTCGTCCGAGTTCACGCTCTGCACCACACCCACCTGCACCGGCAACCCGGAAGTGGCGGTGCCGACGCAATTCGTCACCGGCAGCTATTCGTTCGCCGGGCTCGAGTTCATGGGCCTGGACGCACTGGGCCTGCTGAACAATTTCTACCATCTGCAGGGCAAGCAGCACGCCGACATCTACAACAAGAACTGGGAAGTCGACGAAACCGTCACCACGGTGTTCGGTCAGCTCAACATCGACACCGACCTGGGCAGCGTGCCGCTGCGCGGCAATTTCGGCGTGCAGGGCGTGCGCGCCGAGCAGTCGTCGACCGGCGTCGCGGTGTTCGACGGTGTCGCGCTCGGTGACGAGGTCGACCGCGGCCGCACGCAGACCGACTGGCTGCCGAGCCTGAACCTGTCGTTCCAGTTCCCGGCCGACCAGTTCCTGCGCGTCGCCGCGGCGCGGCAGATGGCCCGGCCGCGCATGGACCAGCTGCGCGCGAACGCCAGCTTCGGTTACGACGAGATCCAGCAGCGCTTCACCGGCGGCGGCGGCAACCCCGAGCTCGAGCCGTGGATCGCCGACGCGTTCGACGTGTCCTACGAGAAGTATTTCGGCGGCAACCGCGGCTACGTGAGCCTCGCGTACTTCTACAAGGACCTGAAGTCGTACATCTACGATTACGTCAACACCGAATTCGACTACAGCGACGTTCCGATCCCGGCCGAGGGATTGCCGCCGGGCCCGATCAGCTACATCGGCACGTACACCGAGCCCACCAACGGCGAAGGCGGCCGCATCAGCGGCTGGGAATTCGCGGTGTCGATCCCGTTCGACCTGTGGTTCGCGCCGCTGGAAGGCTTCGGCTTCCAGGGCAACTACTCGGACACGACCAGCAGTGTCGAGGCCGACGGCCCCGGTTCCAACACGCCGCTGCCCGGCCTGTCGGAAGAGGTGTGGAACGCGACGCTGTTCTACGAGCGCTACGGTTTCGCCGCGCGCGTCAGCCAGCGCCACCGCTCCGAGTTCCTCGGCGAGATCCAGGGCTTCGGCGGCGACCGCATCCGCCAGAACTTCGGCGGCGAGACGGTCACCGACGTGTCGCTGGGCTACACGTTCCAGGAAGGCATGCTGGAGGACCTGTCGATCCTGCTGCAGGTGAACAACCTCGAGAACGAGCCGTTCATCAGCCGCCAGGCGGGCTTCGCGGCGCGGCCGTCGAGCTTCCAGGAGTTCGGCCGCACCACGCTGCTCGGCATCAGCTACAAGTGGTGATGTAATTCCCGAGGCGCGCCGGCGACTGCGCCGGCGCGCCTTTTTTTTTCCGGAGTCCGGGAGGCGTGATGGCGCAGCGGCCGAACCTGTCGTTCTGGCAGATCTGGAACATGTCGTTCGGGTTCCTCGGGATCCAGTTCGGCTTCGCGCTGCAGGGCGGCTTCATGTCGCGCATCTTCCAGACGCTCGGCGCCGACAAGGACCAGCTGCCGCTGCTCTGGATCGCGGCGCCGCTGACGGGGCTGCTGGTGCAGCCGGTGGTCGGCTGGTTCAGCGACCGCACGTGGCACCCGGTGCTCGGGCGGCGGCGGCCGTTCTTCCTCGCCGGTGCGATCCTCGCGTCGGCGGCGCTGGTGGCGATGCCGCATTCGCCGGTGCTGTGGATGGCCGCCGGGCTGCTGTGGGTGCTCGATGCGTCCATCAACATCAGCATGGAGCCGTTCCGCGCGCTGGTCGCCGACAAGCTGCCGGAACGGCAGCGCTCGTACGGGTTCGTGCTGCAGACCCTGATCATCGGCATCGGCACCTGGATCGCGAGCAACCTGCCGTGGCTGGTGGCGAAGCTCGGCGTGCCGAACGAAGCCGGGCCGGGCGTCGTGCCGCCGTCGGTGCAGGTCGCGTTCGCGATCGGCGCGGCCGTGTTCCTCGGCAGCATCCTCGTCACGGTATTCACGACGAGCGAATACCCGCCCGACGACCTGGAACGGTTCCGCGCGGAGCGGCGCGAGGGGCGCGGGCTGTTCGGCGACATCGCGCACGACATCGCGCACATGCCGCGGCAGATGCTGGCGATCGGCGTCGTGCAGTTCTTCAGCTGGCTCGC
>CBIHMN010000012.1:0-17074 GCA_966211005.1 uncultured Arenimonas sp. | reverse complement strand
AACGCCATGACCACCCCCGCCATCGACACCCCCGCCTGCCCGTGCTGCGCCTGCGCCGACTGCCGCTGCACCGACTGCCGCTGCTGCCGCTGCACGCCGTGCGGGTGCCCGGACGCGTGAGGGCCTGAAAAGGCGTGGCCAGGCTTCCGCGAGCCGACGGCCCGCTGCCGACGGCGCCTATACTCGCGGCATGACACCTCTCGATTCCCGCGGCTGACGATGTCGATCCATTCCAAGGCCAGACGCGACGCACGCCGGAAGAAATCCCGCGGTGCCGCGCGCCCGGTGGCGGCGCGGCCGCTGGCCGAGCATGCGCATCTGGTCGACGGGCAGGGCCGGATTTTCGGCGGCGCCGGCCTGCGCGGCGAGGAATGGCTGATGGTGCTCGGCGGCAAGGTCGTCACCGGCACCGACAGCGCGGCGATGATGCTGGCGATGCTGCGGCACGTCGCCACGCTGCGCGAGGCTGCCGGCGACACCGTGCGGCTCAGCTATTCGACGCATCTCGGCGAGGCGGCCACGGCCGAAGCGGCCGCCGAAGGCAAGACGCTCGACGAGTATCTGGCGCAGCTGGATGACGAGCGCGAGGAGCGGAAGCTCGAGGGCGATGCCGGCGCGGGCACCCACGGCATCGCGGAACACTGACGCGCCGTGCCTTCTACCACGTCGGCGTGAAACGCCACAGCTGCAGCCCGTAAAGCAGCGCCGCCGTGCCGATCGCCGCGGCCGCGACGAGCGTCGCGCCGAAGCGTCGCCGCCCGCCGTGGATCGGGTCGCGCCACCGCCGTGCCGCGTCGAAGACCAGCAGTGCGGCCAGTGGCGCGGACGCCAGCGTCATCGCCGCCAGCGGCAGGCGCACGAGCGCCGGCAGCGTGAACAGCGACCCGAAGTCGATCGCGAGGCTCAGGCCGACGCCGCCCCAGCCAAGCAGCGTCGCGAACAACAGCCAGAACGCGACGCGCGCGCGGCGAGCCGACGCGGGGACCGGCGGCGCGGCCTTTCCCGCGCGCCGGCTTCGCCACGTTTCGACGAGCCACACCGCGGGCCGCACCAGGGCGGCCAGCAACACCGTACCGAACGAGAAGGCGGCGAGCGCCGGCACGGCGGCGACCCATGGCGGCCGCCGCTCGAACACCGCCGCCGGGTAGAGGGCGGCGCTGCCGATCCCCTGCACGATGCCGTCGGCATCGCGCGTCGCACTGAGTCCGATGCCGGTCGCACGGTCGACGAAACGATCGGGGGCGACCGGAATCCAGTGCGTGCGCTTGCCGCTGGACTCGATGCGCAGGCTGCCGTCGGCTTCGGCGACCACGTCGGTGGTGTTCATCAGGCCGCTGAACATCAACGGGCCGCGATGGATGCGGCGCGTGCTCAGGTAGATGCCGGCGACCTCGGCCGCGGTCGATGCGACCGTCGCGTCCGCCGCCTCCGGCAGCGGTCGCAGCGGCGCGGCGAACCGGTCGACGAACGCGTGCAGCAGCTTCTCGCGGACGGCGCGCGCGTCTTCGTACGCGCCCTGGCTCGTGAACACGTAGTACCAGCCGATGCCGTGCGCGGGCAGCACTTCGAGATCGGTCGCGAGCGCCTCCATGTTGCCGGCGTGACCCGCGTAGCGCACGCCCCGGTAGTCGCCGACGAGCAGGCCGAGCCCCATGCCGTCCGCGAGCGCGGGCCCGAGCGGCTGTTCCAGCGTCATCATCCGGCGCAGCGTCGCGGCGGAGACGATGCCATCGATGCCACGCGCGCCGTCGACGAACAGCGCGAGCAGGCGTCCCATGTCCGCCGCCGACGCGGTCAGCGCGCCCATCGGCACCAGCGGCGTGGTGCGGAACGGCGCCGGCGCCGGGTTCCCGTAGTGATACGTCGACGCCAGCGACGCCTGCATCGCGGGCGGCACCGGTTGCGCGACGGTCGAATGCCGCATCGCCAGTGGCGCGAACACCTGCTCCTCGACGATGCGCTCCCACGGCTCGCCATGCCGCCGCTCGACGATATAGCCCGCCAGCGCCGCGCCGTAGTTCGAATAGGCGACGACCGCGCCGGGCGGATGCGTTCGTTCGGGCAGGTTGTCCGCGAGCTTGCGGCCCAGCGGCGTCGCCAGGTCCGGATCGAACACGCCATGGAAACGCTCGGGGAAACCGGCCGTATGCGTCATCAGGTGCCGCATCGTGATCGGCCGGCCGTGCGACGGGGCGATCCGGAAATCGAGGTAATCGTTGACGTCCGCATCGAGATCGAGCCGGCCCTGCTCCACGAGCTGCATGGCGAGCACCCACGGCAGCAGCTTGGAGATCGAAGCGGCGCGGAACAGCGTTCGCTCGACGTTGATCGGCTCGCCTGACGCCACGTCGGCGACGCCGTAGCCTTTCGCGAACACCGTGCGGCCGTCGCGCACGACCACGATCGCCGCGCCGGGGATGCGCATCTCGTCGCGCTGCTCGACCATGAAGGCGTCGAAAAACGCGGCGATCGCGGTGTCGTCGGCGCGGATCGCGACGCGCGCGGGCGACGCCGCGCGTACCGGGAGCGCCGAAAGCATCGGCGCGAGCAGCAGGACGGCGAAGGCGACCGCGGTGGCTCGGATTTCGGGTTTCATCGACAGACCTCCGGTTCGACGCGGATCGTTCCGCACGTCGCCATGGTGGCCGCGCACGCTGGCCGCCACCTGACACGCGATGCCCGGACGCGCCAGACTGCGGCAAGCTTTCGCGGCGACAATCCCCCGATGGAAGACGGCATGCGCATCCTGCTGGTCGAGGACGAGCCGACGCTGGCGGCGACGGTCGCGCGCGCGCTCGAACGCGAAGGCTGGGTCGTGGACCGCGTCGGCAGCCTCGCGCACGCGTTCGGCGCGGCGCTGAGCGCCGACTACCGCGTGATCCTGCTCGACCGCCGGCTTCCGGACGGCGACGGGCTGCGGCTGGTGGCCGTCGCGAAGTCGCGGCCGTCGCCGGCGTCGATCATCGTGCTGACCGCGCGCGACGAAATCGCCGATCGGATCGAAGGCCTCGACGCCGGCGCCGACGACTACCTCGTGAAGCCGTTCGCGCTTGGCGAGCTGCTGGCGCGGTTGCGCGCGGCGTGCCGGCGCCCGGGCGGCACGCCCGGCGCGCCGCCAATCGAAGTGGGACGGCTGGCGTTCGACCCGGCGTCGCGCGACGTGCGCGCAGGCGGCGTGCCGCTCGCCGTGCCGCGACGCGAGCTCGCGCTGCTCGAGCTGCTGCTGCGGCGCGCCGGCCGCGTCGTGCAGCGCGAGCACCTGGAGGGCGCGCTGTACGGCTTCGCGGCCGACGTCACCGCCAACGCGCTGGAAACACAGGTGTCGCGGCTGCGCAGGCGCCTGCAGGACGCCGGGGCCGACGTCGAAATCCGCACCGTCCGCGGCGTCGGGTACCTGCTCCAGCCATGCTGAACCGGCGGCCGTCGCTGAAGCTGCGCGCGGCCGCGATCTTCGTCGCGGTGTTCGCGACGGTGTTCGTCGCCGGCTTCGTGCTGTTCAGCTGGCGCAGCCTCGCGGCTGGCGGCGAACGCCACCACGCCGGCCCGACGATCGCGCTGAGCCTCGCGGCCGACACGGTGCGCCTGCACGGGGACACGCTGGTGCTGCCGGACGACGGCGCGCTCGCCGACATCGCCCGCGCCAATCCGCATTTCTGGCTGTTCGCCGACATCGCGGGCCACCACTACCGCCATGGCGACGTGCCGGCCGCCGCGGAACGGCTGCTCGTCGGCGACGGCTCGGGGCTGGGCATCGCCCGTTTCCACGTGCGGGGCATCGACCGGCCGCTGTCCGACGCGTCGGTGGTGCGGCAGGGCGGGGCGCTGTTCGCGGCGGGCGGCATCGACCCGTCCACGATCACCCTCGCGCACGCGCTGCACTACCTGTTCCGCGAAGGCCTGCTGCTGATCGTCGTCGGCGTCGGCGTGGTGGCGACGACCGCGCTGCTGGTCGCGGTGCCGCTGCTGACCGCGGCGCTGCGGCCGCTGGTGGCCGACGCGGTCGCCGTCGGGCCGGACGACCCGGACCACCGCATCGGCGAGCGACGCGTGCCGGGCGAGCTGCTGCCACTCGTGCGCAGCTTCAACGCCGCGCTCGACCGGCTGTCCGACGAACTCGGGCGTCGGCGTCGCTTCGTCACCGATGTGGCGCATGAATTGCGGACGCCTCTGGCGATCGTTTCGCTGCAGGCCGAGGCGCTCCCTCCAGGACCCGCGCGCACCGAGTTGCAGCGGGTCGTGACGCGGATGGTGCATCTGGTCGGGCAGATGCTCGACGTCGAACGGCTGTCGCTGGCGGCGCGGCGACCGGCGACGATCGATCTGGTCGCGCTGGCGAAGGATGTGGTCGGCGAAATGGCGCCGCTGGCGATCGCGTCGGGTTACGAACTGGGCCTGCGGGCGCCGGCGTGCCCGGTGCAGGTACCGGCGGACGCGAACGCGATCACCCGGGCGCTGACGAATCTGGTCGCGAACGCCGTCGCGCACGGGGGCGGCCGCGGCGAGATCAGCGTCATCGTCGGCGGCGATGCCACGGTCGACGTCGTCGACGAGGGTCCCGGCGTACCGCTGGCGCTGCGCGGCCACCTGTTCGAGCCGTTCTCGCGCGAACGCTGGGACCGCGACGGCTGCGGCCTGGGACTGCACCTGACGCGCGAGATCATGCGGGCGCATGGCGGGGACGCCGAGCTGCTTGAATCGACGCGAGGCGCGGCCTTCCGGCTGCGTTTCGCACGATCCGACGCGCCGTCGCTCACATCTGCCGGAACACGTGCAGGAATGCCCGGCTGACCGGCAGCACCTCGTCGCGGCCCTTCAGGTGGACCGCCGCCGTCTCGTTGTCGTGTTTCACCACATGGTCGATCGCGCGCAGGTTCACCACCACCGCGCGGTGCACCTGCACGAAACGCTCCGGGTCCAGCTGCCCGAGCAGTTCGCGCAGCGGCGTGCGCACCAGCGCGTCCGGCCCCGGGCCGGTGTCGCCGCGCCAGCCGATGCGCGTGTACTTCTCGTCGGCGCGCAGGAAATCGATCTCGTCGACGCCGATCACGCGCACCGTCTGCCCCACCGACGCGCGCAGCCAGCGCAGGCCGGGCGGCGGCGCGCCGCGCGCGAGCCGCGCCGCGAGCGTGGCGATCAGCGCGTCCGTGTCGCCGGCCGGCCGCGCGGCGCCGAGCCGCTCCTGCACGCGCGCGACGGTGTCGGCGAGCCGCGCCGGTTCGACCGGCTTCACGAGGTAGTCGAGCGCCCCGTGCGCGAACGCCTGCACCGCGTACGCGTCGAACGCGGTGACGAACACCAGCTGGGCGCGGCGGCCGATCAGCGCCGCCGCCTCGACGCCCGACAGGCCGGGCATCTGCACGTCGAGGAAGCAGACGTCGGGACGCAGCGCCTCGAAGCTTTCCACCGCCTCGCGACCGTTGCGGCACTCGGCGACCACGCGCAGCGCCGGCCATGCGGCCGCGAGCGCACGCACGAGCGCCGCGCGCAGCAGCGGCTCGTCGTCGGCGACCAGCGCGGTCGGACCGTCCGGCGTCATGGCGCCGGTTCCTCCGGACGGTCGCTCGCCGCCGCAGGCGCGCGATAGCTGACGGTCGCGACCGTGCCGCGCGGGACGTGGGGCGCCAGCGTGACCGTGGCGTCGTCGCCGTGTGCCATCCGCAGCCGGTCGCGCAGCGCGTCCAGCCCCGTGCCGAGGCCTTCGCGTCCGCCTCGCACGCCGACACCGGTGTCGGTGACGCGCAGCACCACGCGGCCGTCGCGCACCGACGCGGCGATGTCGATCCGGCCACCGGCTTCCGACGGATCGATGCCGTGCCGCACCGCGTTTTCGACCAGCGTCAGCAGCGCCATCGGCGGGCTCGGCTGCCCCAGCGCGGCCGGCGCCGCATCGATCGCGAACGTCAGCCGGTCCGGCATGCGCATGTGCATCACCTCCAGGTAGGCGCGCGCGAGCTCCACTTCGCGCGCCACCGTGTTCGCCGGCTCGTGCAGCCGCGGCACCGCGGCACGCAGGTAGTCGATCAGGTGCCCCAGCACCGCGCCCGCCTGCGGCGCGCCGGTCTCGACGAGTTCGCGCACGTTCGCGAGCGTGTTGAACAGGAAGTGCGGCTCGACCTGCGCCGCGACCACGCGCATCCGCGCATCCAGCGCCTGGCGCTCCAGCTCGCTGCGCTCCAGCGCGAACGCGAGCGCCTGCGCCCGTGCGCGTTCGCCGACCTGCCGGTAGAGCGACGCCATCGCCATCCACGGCGCGATGATCACCGTGAGGCTGCTGAGCATGCCGTAGCCGATCATCCGCTCCTGGTTCATCCAGAACGGCTGCGGGTCGTGCTGCGTCGTCAGCACGTAGGCGAACCACAGCGTCGGCGGGCCCACGAACGCCACGCCGGCGCATTGCAGCACCCAGCGCGCCAGCCAGCGCGGCAGCCGCCGCGGTCGGGTTTCGAGCAGGCCGAACGCGAGCAGGCACGCGGTCGCCGTCATCAGCAGGCGCGGCAGCAGTTCGCCGAAGCGGTCGCCCTCCCAGCCGGGCGACAGCAGCAGGAACACCGCCCCGACGGCGACGAGCGCCGTGCGCACGCGCCGCCACGCGAACACGCGGGCGAAGCCGCGGCGGGCGGGCGGGGCATCGATCGGGTCCATGCGCGCAGGATAGCCGCCGGCGGCGGCCCTCACCCGAACGTGCGCGGCCACGACATCGCCATCGCCTCGACGCCGATCGAGGCGATCGTCGCCAGCGTCAGCACGGCGAGCGCGGCCGTCATCGCACCGGCACGCCACCGGGTCGGCTGGCGCTGCGCCGCGAAGTAGGCGTGCAGCACGCCCTGCGGCACGAGCACGGCCGCCCACACGATCACCGCCAGCGCCGGGCCGCTGAAGGATTCCGGATCGAAGCCGACCGCGCGGCCGCCGTTCACCATGATCCAGCCGAACACGCCCAGCCGCAGGAACCACACCGTGCCCATCGCCAGCCAGAGGCGCAGTGCCCAGAGCCGGTGCCGGTCGAACTGCCGCGCGCGCGCGGTGCGCCACGCCTGCGTCGCGAACACCAGGATCAGGCCCGCGGCGACCAGCAGCGCCGATTCCTGGAAGCGGTCGCCGATGCGCCCGTGCACGAGCTTCATCGCGGGGCCACCCAGCGCGATCGCCACCGCCGCGACGACGAACAGCCGGCCGCTCCACCGGTGCACACGCGGTGCGTGCCGGCGCAGCCACGGCCACAGCTGCAGCCCGCCGGCGATGTACACGACGAACGCGGCCGCGAGGTGCGAGACCAGCACCGCGTTGCCGAGCGGCGCGCCTTCGACGAGGCCGTGCGGCAACACGCGGTTCCATGCTTCCAGCTCGCCGCGCAACGCGCTGCCGCCGTAGAGCACCGCGATGTAGACCGCCATCCACAGCTGGCCGAGCACGGCGACGGTCGCCCACGCGGCGGCGGCGCGTCGCAGGCGCTGCGACCGCTTCGCCGCGGCGGCCCGGGCATCGGCGCGGTCGGACGAAGCGGGCGCCCCGGCCGGAAGCGCGGCCACGGCGGCGAGGGGAGACGGCAGGACGAGCGGCGAGTCGAGGCGCATGGGTCGTGTCCGGAAGGGGTGCGCATCGACCCTGCGGGCGAACCCGCCGCGTGCACAGCGCGGTGCGACGGGGGGCGGAAATCGTGGCCCGGGCCGCGGTATCCGCGCTTCGTCGCATCGCGGTGGCGTCCAGGCCGGACCGCGGCGACGCTGCGGCCGACCCGATCAGGAGCTTCCCCATGCTCGTCTTCCACATCGTCGCCGGCACGGTCGCGCTGCTCGCGGGCTTCGCCGCGCTGTTCTCGCCGAAAGGCGGCCGTGTGCACCGCCGCGCGGGCACCGCGTTCGCGCTGGCGATGCTCGCGATGTCCGCCAGCGGCGCGGCGATGGCCGCGAGCAACGACGGGCCCGGCTCGCGGATCTCGGTGATCGCCGGGTTGCTGTCGTTCCAGCTGGTCGCGAGTGGCTGGTGGACGGTGCGTCCGGCCGCGCGGTTCGCCCGCGTCGTCCCGCGCGTGCTGGCGCTGCTCGCCGCGGCCACCACGCTGCTCGCGCTCACGATGGTCGCGCTGGCGATCGCGAACGGCGGGCGCCACGACGGCCTGCCGGCGCCCGCGTACGCGATCTTCGGCAGCCTGGCCGCGCTGGCGGCGCTGGGCGATGCGCGCCTGCTGGCCGGACGACGGCTCGACGGCCGGCAGCGACTGGCCCGGCATCTGTGGCGGATGGGCACGGCGATGACGATCGCGACGATGTCGTTCTTCCTCGGGCAGGCCGACGAGTTCCCCGCGTGGCTGCGGCACGGCCTGGTCAGCGCCGGACCGCCGCTGCTCGTGCTGGGAACCGTGCTCGGGTACTTCGTCCGCGTCCGCTGGCGGCGCGGGGCCGGCCCCGGGCGCGCGCCACCGCAGGCATCGGCGATACTGCGGCGGTGATCCGTCGCCGCACCCGACCCCTGTCGATCGCCCTCGGTCTCGCCCTCGCGCTCGCGGCGTGGTCGGCGTATCTCGCCGTGCGCGTGTCGCTCACCGCCAGCCTGCTCGAAACGCTGACGGTGCAGGTGGTCGTGCAGCGCACGGCCGATGCCGACCCGCCGGCAGCCGGTGCACCGCGCTATTCCGAAGCCGTGTCGCAGGCCGCGTGGGAAATGCGGCGCGACACGCAGGCGCTGGTGGTGTCGACCGGGGCGCTGCTCGTCGTGCTCGCGATCGCGCCGTGGTTGCGGCGGCGGGAAGCCCGGGCGGCACCGGGCTGAAGCGCCGCGGCGCGCGCGCCGCGCGACGGTCTCCACATCGCACCGACGCCGCTCACGGCGCGGCCGGCGGCGCCACCGGCAGCCGGACCCGGGCGCGAAGCCCGCCCGCCTCCACGCGCTCCAGCCAGACCTCGCCCCGATGCGCGCGGGCGATGCCGCGCGCGAGCGCGAGGCCGAGCCCGACGCCGCCGGTGGACGGATCGCGCCACGCGTCGCCGCGCTCGAACGGATCGAATACCCGCGCCAGCGCGTCGTCGGGCAGGCCGGGGCCGTCGTCGGCGACCGTCACCGTCGCGACGTCACCCTCGCGCCGGACCGACACGCGCGCGCCGCCGCCGTACTTCACGGCGTTGTCGAGCAGGTTGGCGAACAGGCGTCGCAGCGCGAGCGGGTCGCCGACGACCGCGACGGACGCGGCATCCGCCACGGCGACGTCGAGGCCGGTGTCGGCCAGATCGTCCGCGAGCGACTGCACGAGCGCCGCCAGGTCGAGCCGCTCGCGCTGCCTCCCCGTCTCGCCGCGCGCGAACGCGAGCACGCCGGCGATCATCGCGTCCATGCGCTCGATGTCCTGCACGAGCTTGCCGCGGTGTTCGGGCGGCGCGTACTCGGCGCGGAAACGCAGCCGCGTCAGCGGCGTGCGCAGGTCGTGCGCGACCGCGGCGATCAGCCGGGTGCGCTCGTCGACGGCGCCGGCGATCTTCCGCTGCATCTCCGCCAGCGCCTGCCCGGCGGTCCGGATCTCGCGCGGGCCCGCCGCCGGAAACACGGCGTCGCGATCGCCGCGGCCGGCGCGACCGGCGGTATCCGCGAAGGCGCGGATCGGCGCGACCAGGCGGCGCGCGAACCGCCATGCGAGTGGCACCAGCACCAGCGCGCTGCCGAGCAGCCACACGCCGAAGAACGCGCCGACGTGCCCGAGCCACGGCGAGGGGCGATCGACGACGACCCAGCGCCCGTCGGCACGCCGCGCCGCCAGCGCGAGCTCCTCGAATCCGCTGTCGCCGGCGATTTCGCGCTTCGCCGCCCCGTAGGGCCGCGCGTCGACCGGGTACGCGGCGCGCACGAACCACGCGCCGCCCGGCAGGTGGATGCGCCGCTCGGCGCGCACGTCGCCGGTCGGCACGCCCAGTTCCGCCGCGACGAAGGCCCGGGCGTTGCGCTCGTAGGTGTCGTCTTCCGCCCACGCCGCCGGTGGCGCGTCGACGATCGACGCCTCCAACCGGTGGTCGCCGGCCGGATCGCGCAGCGCGGCGATCGCGCCATCGAAATCGTGATGCTCGCGGGTGTTCTCCAGCGCGTACACCGCCAGCAGCATGATCAGCTGGCCGGCGACCACCGCCGCCGCCACCAGCGCGAGCACCTGCACGAACACCGGCGCCGACGCGAGCCGCTTCATCGCCGCACCGGCCGGGCATTGAACAGATAACCCTCGTTGCGCACGGTGACGATCAGCTCGCCGCCGTCGCCGCCGGTGAGCTTCCGGCGCAGGCGGCTCACCTGCACGTCGATCGCCCGGTCGAACACCTCGGTGCCGGGGCCGCGCGCGGCGTCGAGCAGCTGGTCGCGCGTGAGCACGCGTTGCGGCCGTTCCACGAACGCGCTCAGCAAGCGGAACTCGCCGGACGACAGGGCGGTCGCGACGCCGGACGGCGAGCGCAGCTCGCGCCCGCGCACGTCGAACGACCAGCCGGCGAAGGTCCAGTGTTCGCCGCCGGCGGGCTCCGGTGCGTGCCCGCCACGGCGCCGCAGCACGGCGCGCACGCGCGCGAGCAGCTCGCGCGGATTGCAGGGCTTGGGCAGGTAGTCGTCGGCGCCGAGCTCGAGGCCGACGATGCGGTCGGTGTCCTCGCCGAGCGCGCTGAGCATGATCACCGGCACGCGCGCCGCCGCGAGGCGCCGGCAGAGCGCGAGGCCGTCCTCGCCCGGCAGCATCAGGTCGAGCACGACGAGCGCCGGCCGCTCCGCCGCGAGCGCGCGATCCATCGCCACGCCGTCGCCGGCCTCGGCGATCCGGAAGCCGTGCTGCGCGAGGAACGCGCCGGCCAGCTGCCGGATCTCGGGGTCGTCGTCGACGATCAGGACCAGATCGCCAGTGGTCGCACCGGTTTGCATGCCAGCGTTATCCGCCATCGTCGTGGCCGCAGTATTTCAGACCTGCAACACGGCGAAACGTGACGACATCCGCGCGCAACACCGGCGCCGCACCGTGCCTCCCATCGCCACGGAGGCCACGCCATGCTGGAACTCGACAACGTCAGCCACGTCTATCCCAACGGCAAGCGCGCCCTCGACGGCGTGACGCTGAGCGTCCCGCGCGGCATGTACGGGCTGCTCGGCCCCAACGGCGCCGGCAAGTCGACGCTGATGCGCACCGTCGCGACGCTGCAGACGCCCACGGCCGGCACGATCCGCTTCGGCGGCACCGACCTCGTCGCCGACCCGACCTGGCTGCGCCGCCGGCTCGGTTACCTGCCGCAGGACTTCGGCGTGTACCCGCGCGTGTCGGCGCTCGACATGCTCGACCATCTGGCGCTGCTGAAGGGCCTCGTGTCGAAGGCCGACCGCAAGCAGACCGTCGAGACGCTGCTGCAGCAGGTGAACCTGTGGCCGGTGCGCAGGAAGGCGCTCACCACGTTCTCGGGCGGCATGCGGCAGCGCTTCGGCATCGCCCAGGCGCTGATCGGGCGGCCCGAACTGGTGATCGTCGACGAACCCACCGCCGGCCTCGACCCGGAGGAACGCGCGCGCTTCCTGAACCTGCTCGCCGAGATCGGCGAGAACGTGGTCGTGATCCTGTCGACGCACATCGTCGACGACGTCGCCGACCTGTGCGCGCGGATGGCGGTGCTCACCGACGGCCGCATCGTGCTCGAGGGCGTCCCGGCCGAGCTGATCGCGGCCACGCGCGGGCGAGTCTGGACCAAGGCGATCGACCGCGCCGCGCTCGACGCGGTCCGCGCCCGGCACGCGGTGATCTCGACGCGGCTGTTCGGCGGCCGGACGATCGTCAACGTGCTCGCCGACGGCGACCCCGGCGACGGTTTCGCACCGGTCGACGGCAGCCTGGCCGACGTGTACTTCTCGACGCTGGCGCAGACGCGCCGCGCCGCGTGAGCTCGCCGATGCTCGCCCGCATCGCCGCGTTCGAAGCCCGCTACCTGCTGCGCAACCCGCTGCTGTGGTGCACGGCGCTGGCGACGTTCCTGCTGCCGTTCGCGTCGCTCGCGTTCGGCCTCGAGATGGAAGAGGACATCCGCGTCTTCAGGAATTCGCCGTGGGAGATCGTCAGCAAGTACCGGATCATCTCGTGCCTGTTCATGTTCGTCACCACGGCGTTCGTCGCCAACGCCGTGCTGCGCGACGACGACACCGGCTTCGGGCCGATCCTGCGCTCGACGGGCATCCGCCAGGGCGACTATCTGTTCGGCCGCTTCCTCGGTGCGTTCGGCATCGCCGCGGCCTGTCTGGCGCTGGTGTCGGTCGGCATCTGGACCGGCGCGCTCGTCGCCGGGCCCGACGACGACGGCATCGGGCCCAATCGCGTGGCGGATCACCTGTACGGGTACTTCGTGATCGGCCTGCCGAACGTGCTGCTCACGTCGGCGATGTTCTTCGCGCTGGCGACCGCCACGCGCTCGATGATGGCGACCTACGCCGGGCTGCTGGCGCTGCTCGCGCTGTATTTCGTGATGCTCGCGTCGCTCGGCGGCCGGCCCGAGATCGTGTCGTGGCTGGCGATCGCCGAGCCGTTCGGCGCGCGCGCCTTCGCCGACGCGACGCGGTACTGGACGACCCCCGAGCGCAACGCGGCGATGCCGGCCTTCGCGGGTGATCTGCTGTCGAACCGGGCCGTGTGGATCGGGGTGTCGCTCGGGTGTCTGGCGCTCGCGTATCGCTGTTTCTCGTTCTCGGGCCGGAGGCTGCGGGAGGGCACCCGGGCCCGGTCGCGGGACACGGAGGTGGCGGGGGAAGGGCCGCCGCAGGCGCAGGCGCGGTCGGGCCTGAAGGCCCGCCTGGGGCCGAAGAGCGGCGTGGGGCAGCGCAGGGGCCGGTGGCGGCCGACGTGGGCGCTGCTGGCGGGCCGCACGCGGTTCGAGATCGCGCACGTGGTGAAGAGCCCGGTGTTCCTGCTGCTGATGGCGTACGCGGCGGTGCTGACGGTGTCGGTGCTGTTCGGCATGCGCGATCCCGACGGCCGGCCGAGCTGGCCGCTCGCGGCGTTCGTGATCCCGCACCTGGAGGACATCTTCATCATCCTGCCGCTCGCGATCGTGGTGATCTACGCGGGCGAGCTGGTCTGGCGCGAGCGCGAGCACCGCACGCACGAGATCCTCGACGCGGCGCCGCATCCGAACTGGGCGTACGTCGTGCCGAAAACCGCGGCGATCGCCGTCGTGCTGGCCTCGATGTTCGCCGCGAGCGCGGTCGTGGCCGTGGTGCTGCAGGCCTCGTTCGGAAACGAGCGCCTCGAGCCCGGCGCGTTCGCGCTCTGGTACGTGCTGCCGATGACCTGGGACGCGATGCTCGCGGCGGCGCTGGCGGTGTTCGTGCAGACGCTGGTGCCGCACAAGTTCGCCGGCTGGGGCGTGCTCGTGCTCTACGTCGCCGCGAAGTTCACCGGCCACATGCCGGAACACCATCTGCTCGACTACGCCGGCCGGCCGCCGGTGTTCTACAGCGACATGGACGGCGTCACCTCGTTCTGGCAGGGCGCGTGGGCGTTCCGCCTGTACTGGGGGGCATTCGCGGTGCTGCTGCTGGTGGCGGCGAGCCTGCTGTGGCGGCGCGGGGTCGAAGCCCCGCTCGCCACCCGGCTCCGTATCGCCGGACGTCGCTTCGGCGGCGCGTCGCGCGTGACCGCCGCGATCGCCGCGTCCGCGTTCATCGGCCTCGGCGGGTTCGTCTACTGGAACACCAACGTCGTGAACCGGTTCGAGACCTTCGACGCGGCCGACGCCTGGCTTGCCGAGCACGAGAGGCGCTTCCTGAAGCACGCCGCGGTGCCGCAGCCTGCGGTGACGCATGTGCGACTCGACGTGGCGCTGTATCCGCAGGCGCGTCGCGCCACCGTCGACGGCGTGTACACGTTGACGCATCTCGGCGGCGCACCGATCGACGAGGTGCACGTGCTGCTGCACGACCGGTCGCTGCGGCTGCTCGCCGCCGACATCGAGGGCGGGTCGCTCGCGTCGGAGGACGCGGCGTTCGGGTACCGGATCTACCGGCTCGCCCGGCCGATGGCGCCCGGCGACACGCGGACGATGTCGTTCCGCACGGAGCGTCACCATCGCGGCTTTCCCAACGGCGCGCCGAACACGCGCCTCGCCGGCAACGGCACGTTCCTGAGCGACGGCGAGCTGCTGCCGGGGATCGGCATGGATGCGATGCCCGCGCTCGTGGACACCGCCGCCCGCGCGAACCACGGCCTGCCGCCGCATCCGGGCCTGCCGAAGCTGGAAGACCGCGGCGCCGTCGCGACGGCGAACGGTGGCGGGTCATGGACCACCGCCGACATCACGCTGTCGACGAGCGCCGACCAGGTGCCGGTCGCCCCCGGGCGCAAGGTGTCCGACGTCGTCGCCGACGGCCGCCGGACCGCGCGCTTCGTGACGCGGACACCGATCCGCAGCGGTTTCGCCGTGCAGTCGGCGCGCTACGCGGAGACGCACCGGCGCGCCGGCGACGTGGACCTGGCGGTGTACCACCACCCCGGCCACGCCTGGAACGTCGAACACATGCTCGACAGCCTCGAGGCGTCGCTGGCGTATTACGAGCGTGCCTTCGGTCCGTACCCGTTCGCGGACGCGCGCATCGTCGAGTTCCCGAGCTACGCGCACGACTACGCGCAGGCGTTCGCGAACACGATCCCGAGTTCCGAGACCGTCTCGTTCGTCTCCGACCAGCGGGCACCGGGCGCGATCGACTACGTCGGCGGCCTGGTCGCGCACGAATTCGCGCACCAGTACTGGGGCCAGCAGCTGACGCCGGCGGAATCCGAGGGCGCGATGCTGCTGGTCGAGTCGCTGGCGACCTATTCGGCACTGATGGTGATGCGGCAGGTGGAGGACGAGGCCGCGGTGCGGCGGCGCCTGCGGCAGCTGCTGGACGGCTACCTCGGCGGGCGCGCGTGGGAGCCGCTGGGCGAGGCGCCGCTGGCGCGCGTCGGCCACCAGCGCTACGTGATGTACAGCAAGGGCCCGCTGGCGCTGTACCTGTTGCAGGACCGGCTCGGCGAGGACGCGGTGAACCGCGCGCTGCGCACGCTGCTGCAGCGTCATCGCTTCCGCGGCGCGCCTTACGCCCGGTCGACGGACCTGATCGCGGCGTTGCGCGAAGAAGCGAAATCGCCGGCGGACCAGGCGCTGATCACCGACCTGTTCGAGAAGATCACGCTGTACGACCTGAAGGTGGACGCGCCGACCGCGACCCGGCGCGCCGACGGCCGGTGGGTGGTGACGGTACCGGTCGAGGCGGGCAAGGCGTATGCCGACGGCGACGGCGCCGAATCGGAGGCGCCGCTGGACGACCGGATCACGATCGGCGTGTTCACCGCCGATCCGCGCGGCGCGGCCTTCGACACGACGCAGGTGCTGTCGGCATCGCGCCGGCGGGTGCGTTCGGGCCGTCAGGTGTTCGAGGTCGTCGTCGACGCCCGGCCCCTGTTCGCCGGCGTCGACCCGTACGCGCTGCATATCGACCGGAACGTCGCCGACAACGTCGCCGCGGTGACCGTGCCCGGGTCGTGAGCGCGCCCGGGCGACATCACACCGACAGCCCGGCGTCGCCCTCCAGCACGGTCTGCGTCATCCGCGGTGCCTCGCCCGGCGCCCAGAGCGCGACTTCATGCCGCACGCGATACCGCACGGGCCCGCCGTCCGCGCCCGGCGCGCGGGCGAGGGGCCGCGGGATGCACACGAAATCGGTGGCCAGCGTCGTCGCGTCGACGCGTACCGTCGCGTAGCCGTGCCCGCCCATGTCGACGAACGACAGATGCGGCGACGAGTCGGGATCGGCCGCCGCGTGCGCGGCCGCGAGGTCGCCGCCGCGCGCGTATTCCAGCGCCGACCGCACGCCGTGGTTGAGCAGCAGGTTCATCGTCGGCGCCATCGTGCCGTCGGCGCGGTCGGCGATGAACAGCGGCCGCAGCGGATTGTCCTTGCGGCCGTGCTCCCACGCTTCCTGCATGCCCGGCGAGGTGATCGAACCGCCGACGAACGTGACGCCCACCGGCTCGAAGGCCGCCGGCGGCAGCGCCTTCGCGGCGAGCCCGGCCCAGAAGCTGTGGCGGTCGCCGGCGACGATCGCGAAGCCGGTCAGGCCCGCGTCGCGCACCGCATCGAAGATCTCCGCGCGTTCCACGTACGTGCCGCCCCAGTCGCCGCTCGCGAGGATCGCGTGCCCGTCGGTCCACTCGCCCATCGACGCCGGCATGTGCTGCGGGTCGATGCGCCAGTCGGGCGTGCCCAGCGAGGTGCCCCAGATCTTCCACGTCGCGGTCGCGCCGCGCAGTCGCTGCAGGAACCACGCTTTCTGCTTCGCGCCGAGCATCGTCTGCGCGGGTTCGCTCGCGCGGAAGTTGGGAATCGTGCGATCGCCGAAGGCGAGCGTCGCCGGCGGGCCGCCGTCGACGTCGCGGCCGCCGTCGATGTGCCGCGCCAGCGCCTCGGGGAAGAACGGGAACGACACGCCTTCGAACAGCGGGCCGAGCTCGTCGCGGTTCGAGGGATCGGGGCCGCGGAAACTGCGCTGGTCGGTGATCAGCAGGTCGATGTGCCGGCCCCAGCGCAGCGCGCGGTACGCGATCAGGCTCTCGATCGCGGCGATGTTGTTCGGTTCGCGCCCGAGGCCGTCGTCGCCGAACTCGGTGACCGGGGTATCGACCACGCTCGGCGCATCGAAGTAGTCGAGCGACCGTCCGGGCTGCGTCACCCGCGCCGGCTGGTATTCGAACCAGGCCTGGTTGGCCGCCACCTTCAACGACTGCGCCGGCACCGGGCCTTCGCCGAACCCGGCGATCGACTGCCAGCCCTGCCACGAGAACTCGTGGTTGTCCCAGATGGGCACGAACGGAAAGCGCGCGCGGGCGTCCTGCAGGTCGGGATCGCGCAGATAGGCGTGATAGAGCGCGCGGTAATCGGCCAGCGACACCGGCGCCATGAACCGGTTGCCGGCGACCGGCCGGCCCTGCGGGAATTTCACCGGGAAAGTGATGACGCGGTCGTAGCGCTTGCCGTTCACCACCTGTTCGGGGCTCTGCACGACCTCGTAGATGAAATCGCCGAGGTGCAGCACGAAGCCAAGC
>CBIHMN010000011.1:0-17180 GCA_966211005.1 uncultured Arenimonas sp. | reverse complement strand
CAACCCGACCCCGGCCCGTACGCAGCGGTATGGTAGAGTCCGCACACCCCCGCCGCCCCTGGACGACCCCGCCGATGCCGAGCTATACCGCGCCGCTGCGCGACATGCACTTCGTGTTGTTCGACCTGCTCGACGTCGAGCGCGAGCTGTCGGCGATGCCGCGCCATGCCGATGTCGATCGCGCGACGATCGAGGCGGTTCTCGAGGAAGCCGCCAGGTTCGCCACGCACGTCATCCAGCCGCTCAACCAGGTCGGCGACCGCGAGGGCTGCACGTGGCACGGGGACGGCGTGGTGACGGCGCCGACGGGGTTCCGCGAGGCGTACGCGCAGTTCATCGCCGCCGGCTGGCCGTCCCTGTCGTGCGACCCCGACTTCGGCGGCCAGGGCCTGCCGGTCGTCGTCAACAACCGCTGCTTCGAGATGTGGAATTCCTCCAACCAGGCGTGGCTGATGTACGCCGGTCTCTCGCACAGCGCCTACGAATGCCTGGTCGCGTTCGGCACGGACGAACAGAAGGCGACGTACCTGACGAAGATCGTCTCCGGCGAATGGACCGGCACGATGTGCCTGACCGAACCGCACTGCGGCACCGACCTCGGGCTGCTGCGCACGAAGGCGACGGCGAACGACGACGGCAGCTTCGCGCTCACCGGCACCAAGATCTTCATCAGCGCCGGCGAACACGACCTCGCGCCGAACATCCTGCACCTCGTACTGGCGCGACTGCCCGATGCCCCGCCCGGCGTGAAAGGCATCTCGCTGTTCCTGGTGCCGAAGTTCCTGCCCGACGGCGCCGGGGGCATCGGGGCGCGCAACGCCATCCATGCCGGTTCGATCGAACACAAGATGGGCATCCACGGCAACGCCACGTGCGTGATGAACCTCGACGGCGCCACCGGCTGGCTGATCGGCGAACCGCATCGCGGCCTCGCGGCGATGTTCGTGATGATGAATTCGGCGCGTCTCGGCGTCGGCATGCAGTCGCTCGGCCAGGCGGAAGTGGCCTATCAGAACGCCGCGGCCTACGCGAAGACGCGCCTGCAGGGCCGTGCGGCGACCGGTGCGGTATTTCCGGCGCAGCCGGCCGATCCGCTGCTGGTGCATCCCGACGTGCGCCGGATGCTGATGACGGCGCGCGCGTACACCGAAGGGGGTCGCGCGCTGGCGGCATGGTCGGCGCTGCTGATCGACCGCGAGCACTCGCATCCCGACGCGGCCGTGCGCGCCGACGCCGCCGCACTGATGGCCTTCCTGACGCCCGTGGTGAAGGCGTTCCTGACCGACAACGGCTGGGAAACCACGACGCTCTGCCAGCAGGTCTTCGGCGGCCACGGCTACATCGACGAATCGGGCATGGACCAGTTCGTCCGCGACGCGCGCATCAACATGATCTACGAAGGCACCAACGGCATCCAGGCGCTCGACCTGCTCGGCCGCAAGGTGCTCGGCGACGCTGGCGCCAGGTACCGGCGGTTCGCCGGCCTCGTCGCCGCGTTCCTGCAGGAACACGAGGCGCGCGAGGACCTGCGCGAATTCACGGGTCCGCTCGCGAAGCTGCTGGCCGACACCACCGCGATCACCGCCGAGCTCGCACGCCGCGCGCAGGCCGACCCGAACGAGGTGGGCGCCGCGTCGGTGCCCTACCTGCGGATCATCGGGCACCTCGTGTTCGCATGGCTGTGGGCGCGGATGGCGACGCTGGCGATCGCGCGCCCCGGAGACGCGTTCCATCGCGCGAAGCTGGTGACGGCGCGGTTCTATTTCGCGCGGCTGCTGCCGGAGACGGCCGCGCGGCTGGCCGAGATACGGAGTGGCGCGGGCGTGCTGATGGCGCTGCCGGACGACGAATTCTAGCGGCCGGCTTCAAGCCGCGTGGCGGCCACCAGGACGTCGAAGCGGGAAGAAGGAAACGGCTTCAACGCTTCCACAGCGCCCGCCAGCCCTCGACGCCCAGCTGCCGCAGCGTCTCGATGTTCGCCTCGTAGATCCGCTCCGCCTCCGGAAACGCCGCCACCGCCTTGTCCACCGATTCCTCGCGCAGCAGATGGAGCGTGGGGAACGGCGCGCGGTTGCTGAAGTTCGTGATGTCGTCGGGCGCGCTGTCCGCGAACTGGTAGGCGGGATGGAAGCTGGCGACCTGCAGGAACCCGTCGAGGCCGAGTTCTTCGACGGCGGCGTCGGCGATGTCGAGAAAATCGTTGTAGTCGAGGAAATCGGTGAGCACGCGCGGGTGCACCAGCAGCGTCGTCTCGATGTCGCCGGGGTCGGCCGCGGCGAGCAGCTGCAGTTCGTGCATCAGGTCGGCGAGCAGCGCTTCCTCGCTCTTCGCGTGGCTGACGACGTAGCGGATCTGCCGCTTCGCGTGCACGGCTTTCGCGAACGGACACAGGTTCAGGCCGATCACGGCCTTCTCGAGCCATTCGCGCATCGCGTCGACGATCGCCGCGTCGGTCGGCAGGTTCGCGTTCGGGTCGGTCGACGACATGGGGCCTCCACGCGGCGTACCGCGGCGAGCGGGGCGACAGGATGCCACGCCCGCCCGTACGATGCCGGCTGCCTTCCCGCCGGAGTTCCCCATGCACCCGCTGATCGGCCTCGTCACCGTCGCGACCGTCCTGCTCCTCGCCGCGATGTCGATCGTCGTCGGCCGCGCCCGCGGCCGCTACGGCGTGCGCGCGCCGGCGACGACCGGGCACGAGCGCTTCGAGCGCGTGTTCCGCGCCCAGGCCAATACCAACGAAGCCGCCCTGATGATGCTGCCGGCGCTCTGGACCGCCGGCATGTTCGCCGATCCGGTGTGGGCCGCCGCGCTCGGCGCCCTCTGGCTCGTCGCGCGGATCCTCTATGCGGTGACCTATGCCGACCCGGCGAAGAACCGCACGATCGGTTTCGCCGTGTCGTCGCTGGCGACGCTGGCGCTGGTCGCACTCGCGCTGTGGGGCATCGTCGCCCGCCTCGCCTAGCGCGAGGCGCTCTTCACCAGCAGGTGCTTGGCGATGCCGGCGTGCACCACGCCGACGCCGCGCGCGAGGTGCAGGGTCAGGAATACGCCGAGCACGCCGAGCGCGCACACCAGGATCGATGCCGGGATCTCCCACAGCCCCGGAATGCCGCCGATGTACCAGTCGACGTCGACGAGCGGCACGCCGAGCCGGTCGAGCAGCAGCGCGAAACCGCCGACCGCGAACCCCAGCGACGTGGACATCAGCGTCACCACCGCGGTGAAGTAGGCGATGCCCAGCGGCAGCATCAGCACCTGGTAGAGCATCGTCGACCACGTGCGCGGATCGGTGAACATCATGCCGATGCGCGTCAGCCAGGGCTTGCCGCGTTCGGCATACAGCGGCCGGCGCGGCATGCGCTCGCCGAGCATCACTTCCACGAGCCGGCCCTCGACCAGCGCCAGCGCGCGCACCAGGCCGACGAACAGCACCGCGACCGGGATGCCGATGATCAGGACCGCCATGCCTGCCGACAGGCTCAGCCCGGTGACGACGACGGTGAAGTACACGATGCCGGTCGCGAGGGACAGCAGCATGTAGAAGATCGCCGTCCACGCCCGGACGTCGATGGCGACGCCGAAGAACCGGCCGAGCGCGCTGCGCCGCGGTGGCGGCGGCGGCGAGCGCAGCGCGTTGCTGACCTGGACTTCGGTCGTGCGGTAGATGTCGGCGACCTCGTCGGGCGCACCGTAGCTCGTCGCGACGCGCGCGAGCATCGCCGCTTCGCCTTCGTCGGGGTTTTCGCCGAGTTCGGAGCGCAGGTATTCCTCGGCGTCGTACAGCGCGTCCTGCACGAGCGCGGGGTCGGCGCCGCGCAGTTCGGCCTGCAGCAGCGACAGGTAGTCGGCGATCGTGGACGGCACGGGATTCGGGGCGGCGGAGTTCATGGCAGTTGTCCTTGCAGCACGGAGTCGACGGAGTCGCGGGTGGTGTTCCAGCTGGCGGTCCACTCGGCCAGCACCTCGCGCCCGAGCGGCGTGATCCGGTAGTAGCGGCGCGGCGGGCCGGTGACCGACGGCTCCACATGGCTTTCGGCCAACCCCGACGCGCTGAGATTGCGCAGCACCGGGTACAGCGCGCTCTGCTTGCCACCGAGCAGCGGGTCTCCGGTCTGCTCCAGACGTTTGGCGATCTGGTAGCCGTACAGGGGCTCGTCGGACTGCCGCAGGACCGCCAGCAGCACCAGCGACACGGTGCCGGCGCTCAGCTCCTTCTGGAATTTCTTCAGATGCGGTTCGGTGTCGGTCATCGGGCTGTCCTCGTGGGCCGCATAGGCCGAGGTCGTCGTTATCGTGAAGTTGATACTAGCCAGCCCGGCCGGGCGCCCGCAGTGCCGCAAGTCATGGCGGCGCGGCCGGGACCGCGGCTTGCATCCGGAGCGGCTTCGGCTAAGGTTCGGTCGTCACCCCACGCCCGGAACGTCCGCGATGACCGCCGCGTCCAGCACCGCCCCGATGCCCGTCCTGTTCGTCGGGCACGGGTCGCCGATGAACGCGATCGAGGACAACGACTGGCGGCGGACCTGGCAGTCCTTGGGCCGGCGGCTCCCGAAGCCGGAGGCGATCCTCTGCATCTCGGCGCACTGGGAGACGCAGGGCGTGTACGTCTCCTCCGGCGACCGGCACGAAACCATCCACGATTTCCACGGCTTTCCGAAGGCGCTGTTCGACGTGCGCTACAAGGCGCCGGGCGCGCCCGCGCTCGCGCATCGCGTCGCCGAGCTCGTGACCGGAACGCGCGTGCATCTCGACTCGCATCGCGGCCTCGACCACGGTGCGTGGGGCGTGCTGCAGCCGATGTTCCCCGACGCCGACATCCCCGTGGCGCAATTGAGCCTGTCGACGCTGCACCCGGGCGCGTGGCACTACGACCTCGCGGCGCAGCTGCGGCCGTTGCGCGACGAAGGCGTGCTGGTGGTCGGCAGCGGCAACATCGTGCACAACCTGCGGCTGTGGCGGCCGGCGATGACCGAACCCTACGACTGGGCCGCGCGCTTCGACGAAGACATCGCCGATCGCATCCTCGAAGGCCACCACGAAGGCCTGCTGGGCTGGGAAACCCTGGGCCCAGACGCGCTGCTCGCGATCCCGACGCCGGAACATTATCTGCCGCTGCTGTACGTGCTGGCGCTGCAGCGCGAGGACGACGAGGTGGCGTTCCTCAACGCGGAAGTGCGGGGGTCGATGTCGATGCGGAGCGTGGTGCTGGGGAGCGGGATATAGGATATGGGATGTACGTGATGAAGATCGCCGCGCCGTCGGCGGGCTTTCACTACCACGCCCATCCCATATCCCATATCCGCTCTCTGCATGCCGAAGCGCTACGACGCCGACTACTTCGACACCTGGTATCGCCGCCGTGGCATGGGCAGTCCGGCGGCCTTGCAGCGCAAGGTCGCGATGGCGGTCGCGATCGCCGAGTATTTTCTCGGGCGGCCGCTGCGATCGGTGCTGGACGTCGGTTGCGGTGAAGGCGCGTGGCGCGCGCCGCTGCTGGAGCTGCGGCCGAAGCTGCGCTATCTCGGCGTCGATTCGAGCGAGTACGCGATAGCCCGCTACGGCGCGCGGCGCAATCTGCAGTTCCTCCCGTTCGGGGATCTGGCGGCGCTGCAGCCGGCGTCGCCGTTCGACCTGCTCGTCTGTTCGGATGTGATGCACTACCTCGCCGACGCCGAACTGCGCGCGGGCGTGCGCGAATTCGAGCGGCTGTGCGACGGCGTCGCCTATCTCGAGACGTTCACCGCCGACGACGACGTGGTCGGCGACCTGCAGGACCTGCGGCGTCGGCCTGCCGCGTGGTACCGGCGCGAATTCGACAGGGCCGGTTTCGTGCCGGCCGGCCCGCATACCTATCTGGCGGTGCACGTCGCCGCCACCGCGACGGCCCTCGAGTTGCCGAAGTGAGCGGCGCCGACGCGCCGTACGCCGACCTCGACCCCGACCGCATCCTGGCCGCGGTCGAATCCACCGGGCTGCACGCCGACGGCCGCGTGCTCGCGCTCAACAGCTACGAGAACCGCGTCTACCGCATCGGCCTCGAATCGCAACCTGGGGAAGGGGTGCCCACCGCCGTCGTCGCCAAGTTCTATCGCCCCCACCGCTGGTCCGACGCCGCCGTCGCCGAGGAACACGCGTTCGCCGGGGAACTCGTCGCCGCCGACCTGCCCTTCGTCCCGCCGCTGCGCCTGCACGGGCACACGCTTCACCACCACGGGATCCACCGGTTCGCGCTGTTCCCGCTGCGCGGCGGGCATGCGCCCGAGCCCGGCGACCGCGACGTGCTGCGCCATCTCGGCCGCGTGCTCGGGCGGATGCACGCGGTCGGCGACGCGCGCGCGTTCCTGCATCGCGGCACGCTCGACGTCGACACGCACGGCCACGACCCGGTCGATTTCCTGCTCGAGCACGCCTGGCTACCCGACGACATCGAGGACAATTTCGAGACCCTCGCCGACGCGCTGCTGGATGCGATCGAAGCGCGCTTCGACGCGACGCCCGGCCTGCACCGGCTGCGGATCCACGGCGACTGCCATCCCGGCAACATCCTGTGGCGCGACGACCACGCGCACTTCGTCGACCTCGACGACTGCCTCGCCGGCCCGGCGGTGCAGGACCTGTGGATGCTCGCCGGCCGACGCGAGGACAGCGCGCGCCCGTGGCGCTGGCTGCTGGAGGGCTACGAGACGTTCCGCGCGTTCGACCGCCGCGAACTCGCGCTCGTCGAACCGCTGCGCGCGCTGCGGCTGCTGCACTTCAACGGCTGGGTCGCGCGGCGCTGGGACGACCCGGCCTTCCCCGCGGCGTTTCCGATGTTCGAGGAGCGCCGCTACTGGGAATCGGTGATCGCCCAGATGCAGGAACAGCTGGCGGCGATGGACGAACCGGTGGTGGTGCCCGCACGCGGCTGAGCACGCGGCGGTCGGCGCGATTGCGCTATGTTCGCGGCATCGTCCCGCGGAGCCCCTGTCATGTCGAACCGAACGCTGTCCACCGCGCTGCCCTTCGCGCTCGCCGCTGCCCTGCTGGCTTCCGTCGCGCCGCCGGCGCGTGCCCAGACCGCACCGGGCCATCCGTCCGACGCGCCCAAGGCCGACGAACCGGTCGCGCCGGTCGACGACGCGACGCCGATGCCCAAGCCGGTGCCGGCCCCGGCTGCCAAGGGCCGGACGATGCAGGAGGTCCTGGACGCGTCGACCGCCGCCGACTGGCGGCCGCTCGATCCCGAGAACACCCTCTACCTCGAACTCGACAGCGGTCGCGTCGTGATCGAACTGGCGCCGCAGTTCGCGCCGGTGCACGTCGCCAACATCCGCGCGCTGGCGCGCGGCCACTGGTGGGACGGCCTGAGCATCAATCGCGTGCACGAGAACTTCGTCGTGCAGTGGGGCGACCCGGCCGAGGATCCGGCGCAGGCCAAACCTTTCCCGGCCGGCGTGCGGGAGAACGTGCCGGTCGAGTTCACCGCGCCGGCCGACACGGTGCCGTTCACCCGGTTGCCCGATGTCGACGGCTGGGCACCGCAGGTCGGTTTCTCGAACGGGATCCCCGCCGCGCGCGACCCGGCGGCGAACCTCGCGTGGCCGGCGCACTGCTATGCCGCCGTCGGCGCGGGCCGCGGCGACGCCGCCGACAGCAGCACCGGCGCCGAGCTCTACGTGGTGATCGGCCAGTCGCCGCGCCAGCTCGACCGCAACATCACCACCGTCGGTCGCGTCGTGCAGGGGATGGAACTGCTGACGGTGCTGCCGCGCGGCAAGGGTCCGCTCGGCTTCTACACGGAGCCGTCGCTGCGCACGCCGATCCGCGCGATCCGGCTGGAGGCCGACGTGCCACCAGCGCAGCGCGAGGCCATCGAGGTGTTCCGCACCGACACGCGGGCGTGGGCCGCGCTCGTCGAATCGCGACGCAACCGCAGCGACGCGTGGTACCTGCACGCCGCCGGCCACATCGACCTCTGCAACGTTCCCGTGCCCACCCGCACGCGTCCGGACGCGGACTAGCCGACCGTACGCAGGACCTCGGCGACGGCGGCGGCGTAGGCCTGCATCGCCGGGTCGTCGCTGCCGAGCGTGCCGGCGTAGAGCGCCAGCAGGAACGCGCGCGTGTTGTGCCGCTTCGCCAGGCCGGCCTGCGACGAATACGCGTCGCGCCACGAGGCCATCGGCGCGGGCGCGGCGATTTTCCGCAGCCAGGCTTTCCATGCGTCGTCGTCGACCGCCTTCGCACCGAGCACGAACAGCACCGGCCGCGCGAGCCGCTCGGGCTCGCCGTAGACATAGAAGTGCTCGCCCGCCGGCGCGACCTGCGTCGCGACGGCATCGAGCAGCCGCCGCTTCTGCGTGTCGGTGACCGCGGCGTTCAGCACCAGCTGCATCAGCAGGTCGGCGCCGTGGGCGACGCCGTGGCGCCAGCCGGCGGTTTCATCGAACCCGCGGTAGTCTTCGACCGATTCGACGTAAGCCGCCGCCGCCTCGACCAGCGTGTCGCGCGCGGCCGGATCGAGCCACGCCGCGATGCGGTCGGTCCGGGCGATCTCGGACAGGGCCAGCGCGGCGAACGGCGCGCGGAAACCCTCGTCCGGTTCGGCGCCGGGCGCGATCCGCGGCAGCAGCGCATCGAGCAGGGCGCGTCGCGTGTCGGCGTCCAGCACGTCGGCCCGCAGCCACGTCGCCAGCGCCTCGTAGGCGACGCCGTCGCGAAGCGCCGGATCGGGATCGGCGAGGCATTCGACCAGCGAAAGCGCCAGCGCCTGGCGCGCGGCCGCGTCCTCGACGGCGAAGCCCTCGGCCCGGAGCGCCTGCAGCGAAGCCGCGTCGTGCCCTTCGGGCGGACAGTCCGCCCCGGTCGCGAGCGCCGGGAACGCCAGCACCACCGCACACAAGATGAACCGGACCCTCGAACGCGCCATCGCACCCCTCCCACTGGACCGCGGACAGCATAGCCGCGGGGTCGCCGCATGGGACAATCGCCGCCGTGATCCCCGCCGACGACCTCCGCTGCGCGACCTGCCAGGCCTGCTGCTGCCAGCTGCCGGTACGCGTGCTGCCGGGCGACGATCCGCCGCGACACCTGATCGACGAGGACGACGAGGGTTACCTGATCCTCGCGAAAGCCGACGACGGCTGGTGCGTCGCGCTCGACCGCGCGTCGATGCGCTGCACGATCTACGAGAGGCGCCCGTTCGTCTGCCGCGAGTTCGCCGAGGGTGGCGGCGACTGCGCCGACGTCCGCGCCGACTGGCGCCGCATCGCGCTGAGCCTGCAGTGAGCGGCTGGTTCGTCTATCTCGTGGAGTGCGTCGACGGCAGCCTGTATGCCGGCATCGCCACCGACGTCGACCGCCGCTACGCCGAGCATGTCGCCGGCAAGGGCGCGCGCTACACGCGCAGCCATCCGCCGCGCGCGCTGCTCGGCCGCGTGGCGCGCGCCGACCGCTCGGCGGCGCTGAAGGCCGAGCACGCGTTGCGGCAGCTGAGTCCCGCCGGCAAGCGCGCGTGGATCGCCGCCCACGGCGCGCACGCCGCACCCGCCCACGTAGACGCCACGGAGCCCGCATGACCCCCGCCATCAAGGCGCAGTGGCAGATCCATTTCTGCGTCGTGCTCTGGGGGTTCACCGCGATCCTCGGCAAGCTGATCACGCTGCCGGCGATGGCGCTGGTCGTGCAGCGCATGGCGATCGTCGGCGTGCTGCTGTTGCTGATGCCGCGCGTGTGGCGCGGCATCCGCGCGATGGGCGCGCGGCTGTTCGGCATCTACAGCGGCATCGGCGCGCTGGTCGCGCTGCACTGGCTCACGTTCTACGGCTCGATCAAGCTCGCGAACGCCTCGGTCGCCGTCACCTGCATCGCCGTCGCCAGCGCCTTCCTGCCGCTGGTGGAACCGTGGCTGGCCGGTACGCGCTTCGACCGGCGCGAGCTGGTGCTCGGCCTCGCCGTGATCCCCGGCGTCGCGCTCGTGGTGGGCGGCGTGCCCGACGGCATGCATGCGGGCATCGCGGTCGGCATCGTCTCGGCGATCCTCGTGGCGATCTTCGGCGCGCTGAACAAGCGCTTCGTCGAGCGTGCCGATCCGCTCACGGTGACGGCGGTGGAACTGGGCACCGGCGGCGCGCTGCTGGTGATCCTGTCGCCCTTGATCCCGTGGTTCGGCTCGCCGTGGATCCTGCCCGACGGCCGCGACGCGCTGCTGATCGGGGTGCTCGCGATCGCCTGCACGCTGCTGCCGTTCGCGCTGTCGCTGGTGGCGCTGCGGCACATGAGCGCGTTCGCGGCGCAGCTGGCGATCAACCTGGAGCCGATCTACGCGATCGTGCTGGCGATCGTGCTGCTGGGGGAGCAGCGCGAACTGGGCCCGATGTTCTACGCCGGCGTCGCGATCATCCTCGCCAGCGTCCTGCTCCACCCGCTGCTGGTGAAGCCGCGGCGGCCCGAGCCCGTCACCCTCGCCGAGTCCGACTGACGGCCGCACGCGCCTGCGTCAGGCCGCTCATCGAAGACGGCGGACCGGCGAGATGTCGAGAACGGCGTCGCCGTCGACGAGCTGCACGTGGCCGTCCTGGATCACCGCCTGCAACTGCATGCCGCGTGCGAGGCGCGCCGCCAGCGCCTTCGAGACCGCAGGCGGAATGTCGAGCACCGTGAGGTTCCGCGAGCGCTCCAGCGCGGCGGCGTTCTTCTCCCACCACAGGTCGGCGGCGCGGCCGCCGTAGGTGATCACGACCACCTCGCGCGCCCGCCCGCACGCCTTGCGCACGCGCGACTCGTCGGGCTGGCCGAGTTCGATCCACTGCTCGATGGCGCCGGTGAGGTCCCTGCGCCAGAGATCCGGCTCGTCGTCGGTACTCAGGCCCCGGCCGAATTCCAGCCGCTCGTCGGCGAACAGCGCGTACGCGAGCACGCGCAGCATCACGCGCTCGTCGGTTTCCGACGGGTGCTGCGCCAGCACCAGCGGATGCGTCCCGTAGTGATGCCGGTCCAGGTCGCTGACCTGCAGCTCGACCTTGTGCACCTTCGCGCCGACGGCCATCAGCGGCCGTCCAGGTAGCGCTCGAGCGCGACGACGCCGGGATACGAGCCGTCGGCCAGCGGCGCGAGCTCGATCGTCGCGACCGCCGGTTCGCCGGGCGACGGGAGTCCGGTCCCGGAACGAAGCGACAGATCGTCGCCGCTTCCGGACAACACGACGCTGATCAACAGCGCGGCGAGGCGCATCGGGATTCCTTCCCCCGGGGGTTCCGCGCCGATCCTACGCGATCGCCGGGGGGCGATCCCAGTTGCCAGCCGCGCGCCGGTCGGACCACACTCCGCCCGGGGACTACGGGGGGATCGCGACGTGGACGTCTACGAAAGCATCAAGCGGCTGTTCGGCTGGGGCGCGAAACCCGCGCGCCCGCTGCCGCCGGCCGAACGGCCGACCGGTGAAGTGCCGATCGTGACCGCCGAGATCGCCAACGAGCGCCGGGAAAAGCCGCGCACCAACGCGCGCAACCGCACGCGCATGCTGGTCATCGACGATTCGGCGACGATCGTGGCGCTGCTGTCGCGGATGCTGCGCCAGAACGATTACGAGGTGCTGGAAGCGGCCGATGCCGAGGCGGGCCTCGAGCTCGCGCGCGCGCAGGCGCCGGAGCTGATCTTCCTCGACATCGTGCTGCCCGGCATGGACGGGTTCGCCGCGCTGCGCCAGCTGCGCCGCGACCCGTACACGCGCGACATCCCGGTGATCATGATCAGCGGCAATGAACAGGCGACCGAGCAGTTCTACGTGCACCGCATCGGCGCCGACGACTTCATGAAGAAGCCGTTCTCGCGCGCCGAGGTGTTCGCGCGGATCGAACGGCTGCTCGATGCGCAGCGCGTGCCGCGACGGTTGCCGGCCACGCCGGCGAGCGAACCGGACGACGCACCCGCCAGCGCCTGAGCCTCAGCGCTCGGCGAGCCGCCGGGCGACGAACGCGGCCGCGGGCTCCGGTCGCCCGACGAGCCAGCCCTGCGCGAGATCGCAGCCGCTCTCGCGCAGCAGCGCCAGCGTCGCCGCGTCCTCGACGCCCTCGCACACCACGCGCACGCCCATGTGGTGCGAGAACGCGATCATCGCCTCGACCAGCCGGCGCGCGCGCGCATCGACCACCATCGGCGTCACGAACGACTTGTCGATCTTCAGCTCCGTCGCCGGGAACTGGCGCAGATAGGCGAACGACGAGTTGCCGACGCCGAAGTCGTCGATCGAAATGCCGACGCCGGCATCCCCGAGGCGGCGCAGCAGCTTCGCGCCGCGGTCGAGGTCGGAGATGATCGCGGTCTCGGTGACTTCGATCACCACGTCGTCGGGCGCGACGTCCCACAGCGACAGCGCCCCGATCACGTGTTCGACGACGCCACGCTCGGCGAACGCGCTGGCCGACAGATTGATCGATACCGGCACGCGCACGCCGGCGGCGCGCGCCTCCACCGCGTGCCGCAGCGTCGCGTTGATGCTCCAGCGGGTCAGCTCGCCGATCATCCCGGTGCTCTCGGCCATCGGCACGAACACGTCGGGGCTGATGAAGCCGCGTTCCGGGTGCCGCCATCGCGCCAGCGACTCGGCGCCGTGGACGCGGTCGGTCGCCACGTCGAGGAACGGCTGGAAATAGATCTCGAGGTGGTCGCCGAGCAGCGCCTCGCGCAGATCGGCCGGCTCGACGCCGGCGTCGAACGTGCGCGCGGGGGCCACCGCCATCCGGTCGGCCGCCTGCCGCGCCAGCAGCAGCGACGCTTCGGCGTGCCGGTACAGCGCGTCGGCGGTGCGCCCGTGTTCCGGCGCCGTGGCGACGCCGATCGACACCTGCGCCAGCACCGGCAGTCCGGCGACCTCGATCGTGTTCTCGAACTGCCGCAGCAGGCGCGACGCGGCGAGCATCGCATGGCCGGTGTCGCGGATTTCCGGCAGCACCACGAGCAGGTCGGCCCCGCCGACGCGCAGCACCAGGTCGCCGGGACGCAGCGCCGCGCCGATCAGGTCGATCGTCCGCGCGACCAGTGCCTCGCCGCTGGCCAGCCCGTGCTGCACGTTGTAGCGGCGCAGGCCGTGCAGGCCGACCAGCAGCACGCCGAGCGGCCGGTCGCGCGCGGCGTTGAGCGCGATCAGGCGTTGCAGCTCGCGCAGCAGCGTCTCCCCCCGGAGGATGCTCACGCGAGATACAGATCGTTCGGATCGAGGTCGTACGCGCCGGGCTCCAGCGCGGCGACCACCTGCACGGCGTCCGGGTCGTCGTCGGCGGCGCCGTCGGCCATCAGGTCGAGGTCGCGGTACGGCGTGTACGGCTGCTTCGCCTCGTCCAGCAGCAGCATCACCCGCGGCCGCAGCCGGCGCGACTGGTTCTGCGCGATCACGATCCCGACCTGCCCGGTGCTCAGCTCCACCAGCGAGCCGGTCGGATAGACGCCGAGGCATTGCAGGAACTGTTCGACCACCTCGACCTGGTACAGGCGCCCGCTGGCGCGGTAGAGCGCCTGCAGCGCTTCGTGACGCGCGACGCCGGGACTGTGCGGTCGCTTGCTCGCGAGCGCGTCGTAGGTGTCGATGACGCCGCCGATGCGGCCGGCGAGCGGAATGCGGTTGCCGGCGAGGCCTTCCGGGTAGCCGCTGCCGTCGTGGCGCTCGTGATGGTGCGCGACCATGCCGCGGATCCATTCGCCGCGGATGCCGGCCTCGTCGAGCACGCGCACGCCTTCGGCCACGTGCCGGCGCACCGTCGCGCGGGCTTCCGCGGTCAGCTCGCCGGGATGGTCGAACACGTCGGGCGGCAGCGTCGCCTTGCCGATGTCGAGCAGGAAGCCGCCGGTCGCCATCTCCACGAGCACGTTGCGCGGCAGCGCCAGGTGCCGGCCGAACGCCGCCGCCAGCGCGCTGCATTTCACCGCGTGGCTGTAGGCGTAGCTGTCGCGGCGCATCAGCCCGACCATCCAGAACATCGCGTCGACGTTGCGCAGCAGCGACGCGACCATCGGTTCCATCGCTTCCTGCACGTCGGCCGGCGACAGCTTCTCGCCGTTGCGCACGTCGTGGCGCAGGCGCTCGGCGAACGAATGCACGTCGTCGCGGACTTCCTTCGCGCGCGGCAGCTCGTCCGCCATCGGGACGGTGTTGCGGTATTCGGTGTGGCGCGGCGGAAACACCGGCATGTTCGGCCGGATCATCGACAGCAGCGGCTCGTCGGGGCCGGAAGCGCCTTTCTGCACGTCGACGAACACGCTCGTGCAGTACAGCCCGAGCAGCTCCAGATCCTCGTCCGACGTGATGTAGAAACCCTGGAACGGAAACGGCGTGCCGACCCAGTCGCGATCGAGGCGACTGACGAACATGCCCTTCCCGAGCAGGCCCACCAGGATCCGTTTCTCTTCGATCGACATGCCTGCATCCCCGCGCCGTGTCGTCGCGGTAGCATGCCGCAAAGTCCCCCGGAATGCCCGTCCGCATGGCCAAGCCGCTGCTGGTCTTCGTCCACGGCTGGAGCGTCACGTCCACCGCCACCTACGGTGAGCTGCCGGCCCGCCTGCGGCGCGAGGCCGCGAACGCCGGCGGCCCGGGCATCGACATCGCCCACCTGCACGTCGGCCAGTACGTCAGTTTCCGCGACGAAGTGCAGATGGCCGATCTCGCCCGAGCTTTCGACCAGGCCCTGCGGCGCGTGCTGGACGAAGCCGGTGCCGGCCGCCGGTTCGCCTGCATCACCCACAGCACCGGCGGCCCCGTGGTACGCGAATGGCTGGACCGCCACTACGTGCGCACCGGCCGTCTCGACGACTGCCCGCTCAGCCACCTGATCATGCTGGCGCCGGCGAATTTCGGCTCCGCGCTCGCGCAGCTGGGCAAGGGCCGGCTCGCCGGCATGAAGGCGTGGTTCCAGGGCATCGAGCCCGGCCAGGGCGTGCTCGACTGGCTGGAGCTGTCGAGCCCCGAATCGCTCGCGCTCAACCTGCGATGGATCGGCGAGTACCCGGCGCTGAAGCTGTCTTCGCGCCGCGCCCCGGTGTTCCCGTTCGTGCTGAGCGGCGACGCGATCGACCGCAAGCTCTACGACCACGTCAATTCGTATACCGGCGAAACGGGCGGCGACGGCGTCGTGCGTCTGGCCGCGGCGAATCTCGACGCCACGCACCACGTGTTCGCGCAGGACGCGCTGGTGCCCGGCGAAGCGCTGCCGGCCGCGCGCCGGCGCCTGAAGCCGCTGCGGCACGTGTCGACGAAGCAGGCCGCGCCGACGCCGTTCAAGATCGTGCCGGGCGTGTCGCACAGCGGCACGGACATGGGGATCATGGCCGGCGTGCGCGACGACGGCCGGCCGCACCCGACGGTGGACGCGATCCTGCGCTGCCTCGCGGTTTCCGACGCCGCCGGCCATGCCGCGCTGCGCAAGGCGTTCGACGCCGAAAACGCCGCGCACCAGCACCTGTCGCGGCGCATCGAGGTCGAAAAGGTCCCCGTGCTGCCGGACCGCATCTACATCCACGACCCGCACGCGATGGTGATCTTCCGCGTGCTCGACGCGACCGGCGCGCGCGTGCCGGAGATGGACCTGCTGCTCACCGCCGGCCCCGCCGGCGACCCGAACCAGCTGCCGCAGGGCTTTCTCACCGATCGCCAGGGCAACCGGCGCGCGCCCGGCAATCTCGCGTTCTTCCTGAACCACGCGGTGCTCGCCGGCTGTCCGGAGCTGCGCGACGAACGCGGCCGCCTGGTGCGCGCGGAACTGCTGCCGCGACCGCCGTACTCGCTGAAGCTCTCGCCGCGCGTCGACGATCGCCTCGTCGGCCATTGGGGCGGGGTGCTCGACCCGGAATTCGGCGATCTGCTGGCCGCGCTGCCGCCTAACCGCACGACGATCATCGACTTCGTGCTGACCCGCGTGGTGCGCGAGAGCGTGGTCCGCCTCACCCGCAATCTCGCCAGGCGCAGCTTCCGCGACGACGACCCGGGCGGCGCGTTCTGACGGCGCCCATGACTTCCGACCGCTGGCACGCGCCCGACGCCACGGCGATCCTGTTTCCCCGACGAGGAGGTGCCCGATGACCAGCCGCCGTGAATTCCTGACCGCCGCCGCGCTCGCCGCCGGCGCCGCGGCGTTGCCGATGCCGCTGCGCGCGGCGTCGACGTCGATGCCGCGGCGCGTGATTCCCGCCACCGGCGAAACGGTGCCGGTGATCGGCATGGGCACGTCGGGCAGTTTCGAAGTCGACGCCGCCGGGCGCGAGCCGCTGCGCGAAGTGCTCCGGCGCTTCGTCGCCGGCGGCGGCACGGTGATCGACACCTCGCCGAACTACTCCAATGCCGAGGACGTGCTCGGCGACCTGCTGCACGAACTGCAGCTGCGTTCCCGCATCTTCCTCGCGACCAAGCTCGCCGCCGACGACCGCGCCGCCGGCGAGGCGCAGTTCGCGCAGTCGCTGGCGCGCCTGCGCACCGACCGCGTCGAACTGCTCGCGGTGCACAACCTGCGCGACTGGAAGACGCAGCTCGGGCTGGCGCGCGGGCTGAAGGCCGAGGGCCGGACGAAGTACGTCGGCCTCACGCATTACGTCGATGCGAAGCACGATGAACTGGCCGACATCGTCGCGGCCGAGAAGCCCGACTTCGTCCAGATCAACTATTCGGTGTCGTCGCCCGGCGCCGAGCGGCGCCTCTTCCCGGCGGCGCAGGCGGCCGGCACCGCGGTGATGGTGAACCGCGCGTTCGACGACGGCCGGCTGTTCGCGCAGGTCGGCGACCGCGCGCTGCCCGGCTGGGCGGCGGACGCCGGCGTCGGTTCGTGGGCGCAGATGTTCCTGCGCTTCGCGATCTCGCATCCGGCGGTGACGGTGGTGATCCCCGCCACCGGCAAGCCGCACCGGCAGGACGACAACCTCCGCGCCGGCCACGGCCCGGCGCTGACCGCGGCGCAGCGTGCCGAACTGGTCGCGATGTTCGCCGGGTGAGCGCGCGCCGGCTCGCCGCGCTGCTCGGCATCGCGCCGGCGGAACTGCCGGCGTTCGCCGCCGGCTTCGCGATGTTCCTGCTCGCCGCCGCCGGCTATTTCATGCTGCGTCCGGTGCGCGAGGCGATGGGCATCGCCGGGGGCGTCGAGATCCTGCAGTGTGTCTACACCTCTAACTTCGTCGAGACGCAGCGTATGGTGGCGCAGTTCGGGACGTACCCCGCG
>CBIHMN010000010.1:0-17329 GCA_966211005.1 uncultured Arenimonas sp. | reverse complement strand
GTGTCGGCCTTGCGCAGGGACTTGTAGACGAAGACGTGCATGGCCATCCGCCGCGGGAACGCCCGGATTGTCGCCGCAAACCCGGGATGGGAAAAGCAGCACGGTCCGCGCGGCAGCGGATTTGCTACGGTGGCCGACCTCGCCCCGTCCGGATCCGCCATGCCCCGCCGCCCCGCCCTCGCCCTGATGCTGCTCGCCGCGCTGCCCGCGTCGGCACAGACCCTCACGCTCGACCAGGCGATGGCGCACCCGGACTGGATCGGCCCGCCGGTGGAATCGGCGTGGTGGTCGCTCGACGGCACGCAGGCGCTGTACACGCTCAAGCGCGTGGACTCGCCGATCCGCGATACGTGGCGGCAGCCGGTCACCGGAGGCGCCGCCACCGTCGTGGCGCCGGAAGAACTGTCACGGCTCGCCGCCGCGCAGCCGCGGTTCGACCCGACGCGCTCGCGGGCCGTGTTCGTCCGCGGTGGCGACGTGTTCCTGAGCGAGCGCGGCGGCGAGCCGCAGCCGCTGACGCGTACGCTCGACCACGAAGAAGCACCGCGCTTCGCCGCCGACGGGCACCACGTGATCTGGCGCGTCGGCGACGACTGGTATCGCTGGTCGCCCGCGACGCGGCTGGCGACGCCGATCGCGGTCGTGAAGGCCGCGAAGGATCCGGCGGCGCCACCGGAAGCCGACGCGCTGCGGGACCACCAGCTGCGGCTCAGCGCCACGCTGGCACGCGAGAAGGCGCAGCGCGAGGCGCTGCGCGACCATGCCGAGGCGATCCGCGACGCCGACCCGACGCGCGCGGCGTCGCCGGTCTACCTCGGCGACAAGGTGGAGATCGCCCATACCGCGCTTTCGCCCGACGGCCGCTGGCTGCTCGTCGTCGTGCAGCCGAAGGGCGCCGAGGCCGGGCGGGTCGGCAAGATGCCGAAATACGTCACCGAGTCGGGCTACGAGGAAGCCGAGGACGTGCGCGTGCGCGTCGGCCGTGCCGCGCCGCTCGGCCAGACGCTCAAGCTCGTGGACCTGCGCGATGGCACCGTGCGCGACCTGCCGCTGGCGACACTGCCGGGCATCGACGTCGATCCGCTCGCCGACCTGCGCGCGAAGGCGAAGCTCGATGCGCTGGAGGGCGAGCGCCCGGTGCGCATCGACGGCGTGGAATGGAACGACGCCGGCACGCGCGTCGCGGTGATGGCGCGCGCGGTCGACAACAAGGACCGCTGGATCGCCGGCGTCGATTTCGCCGCCGGTGCGCTGCAGACCCTGCACCGGCTCACCGACCCGGCGTGGATCAACTGGAACTACAACGATTTCGGCTGGCTGCCGGGCAGCGAAACGCTGTGGTATCTGTCGGAGGAAACCGGGTATTCGCATCTGTACGTGCGGCCGCCCGGCGGGCGCGCGAAGGCGCTGACCGCCGGCGAGTGGGAAGCCTCGTCGCCGGCATGGAGCGCCGACGGCGCCACCGCCTACGTGATGTGCAACCGCGAATGGCCGGGCGACTACGAGGTGTGCGCGGTCGACGGCGACGGCGGCGGCGTGCGCGAAGTCACCGCGTTCGACGGCGTGGAATCGTTCGTGCTGTCGCCGGACGAGAGCCGGCTGCTGGTGCGCTGGTCGGCGCACCACACGCCGCCGCAGCTGGCCGTGCAGCCGGTCGCCGGTGGCGACGCCCGCGTGCTCACCGACACGCGCACGGCGGACTACGAGGCGTACGACTGGCTGGCGCCGACGATGGTCGAGATCCCGTCGACGCACGGCGCCGGCACGATCCACGGCAAGTTCTACCGTCCGGCGACGCTCGAACCGGGGAAGAAGTACCCGATCGTGCTGTTCGTGCACGGCGCCGGCTACCTGCAGAACGTGCACGACCGCTGGCCGGTGTACTTCCGCGAGCAGATGTTCAACCAGCTGCTGGTCGAGCGCGGCTTCCTGGTGCTCGACCTCGACTATCGCGGCTCGGAAGGCTACGGCCGCGACTGGCGCACCGCGATCTACCGCAACATGGGCCACCCGGAGCTGGAGGATTACCTCGACGGCCGGCAGTGGCTGATCGACACGCAGCAGGGCGACCCGGACAACGTCGGCATCTACGGCGGCAGCTACGGCGGCTTCATGACCTTCATGGCGCTGTTCCGCGAGCCCGGGAAGTTCCACGCCGGCGCCGCGCTGCGCCCGGTCAGCGACTGGACCAGCTACAACCACGAATACACGTCGAACATCCTGAACACGCCGGAGCTGGACCCGGAGGCGTTCCGCGTGTCCTCGCCGATCGAATACGCCGACGGGCTGCGCGGCCACCTGCTGATCAGCCACGGCATGATCGACGACAACGTCTTCTACCAGGACTCGGTGCGGCTGGCGCAGCGCCTGATCGAGCTGAAGAAGGACCATTGGGAGCTGGCGAGTTTCCCGCTGGAGCGGCACGCGTTCCAGCAGCCGGAGAGCTGGTACGACCAGTACCGCCGCGTGCTGCAGCTGTTCGAGCGCACGCTGAAGTAGGTCGGCCTCGCGCGATCCGCCGTTCGAAACCGCCTCGTCACCGTGCCAGCGCGGTGGCGCCGGCACGCAGTTCGGGGGCGAGCGGGGCGGCGAGCGCTTCGCCGGCGAGGGTGCGGGCGGCGGCGGTATTCCCGGCGGCCGCGGCGGCGCGCGCGGCGAGCCAGCGGGTTTCGGCCCACGCCGCGTCGCGTGCGTCGGCGGCGATGCCGTCGCCCTCGGCGAGGACCGGCGCGAGCTGGGCCGACGCGCGCGCCGGCGCCTCGGCGGTGCCGGCGTCGAGCAGTGCGTGGGCGAGCAGGCGGCGGCTGCCGGCGGTATCGCGATGCCCGGCGCCGAGCAGCGTCTCCTCGAGTGAAAGCACCCGTTCCAGTGTCGCGATGGCTTCGGCGTGGCGCCCGAGCGCGGACAACGCTTCGCCCTGCAGCTTCAGCGGGACGCGAAGCTCGTAACTCTCCGGACCGGTGAGCGCGGTGATCGCCGCGACGGCGGTCTCCAGCGGCGGCAGCGCGTCGGCCGGCCTTCCTTGCCGGAGTGCGACTTCGGCGAAGTCGGCACGGACGCGGTGACGTTGCGGATCGCTCGCCGGCGCGTGCGCGTCGAAGCCGGCGACCGCCGCGGCGAGTCGCGTGCCGGCGTCGTCGTAGCGGCGTTGCCGGAGGAGGCTGCGGCCGAGGTAACGCAGGCTCTGGGCGTGCAGGTAACTGTCCGGGGGGTAGATGCGCAGCGCCGGCGTCGTCGCGTCGGGCAACCATGTCAGCGCGTCCATCGGCCTCGACGGGTGCACCGACGGCGGCGGGAACATGGTCATCGATTGAGCGGGCATCGCCGCTTCAGGAGGCCACGAAGACGCCTTCCAGCTCGACGTCGAGTTCGCGCCGGCAGACGTCGCCATGCAGCCAGCTGATCCGTCCGGGCGGGATGCCGCTGGCGGCGAACGCACGCCGGGCGAGGTCCAGGTCGGTGTCGCGACGCAGATAGACGCGCATCGCCTCGCAACCGGCGGGATCGAACCGACGGCCCGAGCGCCGCTGCCCCGCTTCGAGCAGCGCCTGCAGGTTCTCGAAGCTTTCGCGAAGCTGCGCGGCGACGTCCCCCGCGTGTCGCGACACATGCCCGACGATGCTCGCGGTGCCCGACGCGAGCAGCCGCGGGGTGTCGGTGTCGGCATCGAGCACCGCACCGCGTGAGAACCCGGGCGATACCGGTCCGTGCTCGCGGGGGTATCGCCACGCCGGCGTCTGCCGCGGGTTCTCGAGGGCCAGCGCCGGCGCGCGCGCGCACAGCGCGACGATCTGCAGGCGATCGGGGTCGCCCGCGGTGCCGATCGCGGTCGCTGCCGGGGGCGGGTCGTTGAACATTCCGTCGACGCCGCGCGCCCGGCCCACGCAGAAGCGCCGGTAGCGTTCCGCATCGCCATCGCCGCGATTGATCGCGGCGAAGTAATTCCAGACGCGCAACAGGTACGGGTGCGCCGATGGCCGCACCGCGGTCAGCAGCCGCGCGTAGGCGGCAGCCGCCGCGCCCTCGATGTCGCCGTCCACCTCGTCGACGCTGAGCGCGACCATCGCGTAGTGGTCGCCATGCGCCCACGCGGCGCCGCGCGTTTCCGCCCACTCGCCGGACCGGTCGGCGAGCCACGCTTCGCCGACCGGACCCGCGAGCGGGGCGCAGGCGATCGCGAGCGGCGCGGTCGCACCGGCTTCGAAGACGAAGGGGATCAGCGCCTCGGCACGTCGGCCCGGGACGACGTTCAGGCGAGCGGGAACGGAGGGAGTCATTGCCGGCGCGATTATAGCGGCGCCGCCGCACGGCTATGATGGCGAGCCCCACCCGACGAGCCGGCGATGAGTGATTTCGACAACGTGCAGGCATGGCTTCGCGGCCTGCAGGACCGCCTGTGCGACGCGTTCGCCGACATCGACGGCGGGCGCTTCCGCGAGGATGTCTGGACCCGCGCCGAAGGCGGCGGGGGCCGCTCGCGCGTGCTCGCGGAAGGCGCCGTGTTCGAGCAGGCGGGCGTCGGTTTCTCGGACGTCGCGGGCACCACGCTGCCGCCGTCGGCCACGGCCCACCGTCCGGAGCTCGCCGGCGCGCCATGGCGTGCCGCCGGCGTGTCGGTGGTCGTGCATCCGCGCAATCCCCACGCCCCCACCGCGCATGCGAACGTGCGCTGTTTCGAGGCGCGTCCGGCGGGCCGCGCGCCGGTCCGCTGGTTCGGTGGCGGTTTCGACCTGACGCCGTTCTACCCGGTCGACGCCGACGTGCTGCACTGGCATCGCACCGCCCGCGCCCTGTGCGAACCGTTCGGCGGCCGGGCGCGCTACGACGAACACAAGGCGTGGTGCGACCGCTATTTCTTCCTGAAGCATCGCGGCGAGGCGCGCGGCGTCGGCGGTCTGTTCTACGACGACCTGCAGGCGCAGGGGTTCGAGGGTGATTTCGCGTACACGCGGGCGGTCGGCGACGGGTTCCTCGACGCGTACCTGCCGATCGTGCGCGCGCGGCGCGACACGCCGTACGGCGAACGCGAGCGCGAGTTCCAGCTGTATCGCCGCGGCCGCTACGTGGAGTTCAATCTGGTCTGGGACCGCGGCACGCTGTTCGGCCTGCAGAGCGGCGGCCGCACGGAGAGCATCCTGATGTCGCTGCCGCCGCGCGTGCGGTTCGAGTACGCGTACGTGCCGGAGCCCGGAAGCGCGGAAGCGCGGTTGGCCGACTACCTGCAGCCGCGGGACTGGCTGCAGGAGCTGGGGTCGGGTTGCGAAACATCCGCGCCCGGATACCCCGGCCAATAAAAACCCCGCGGGCCAGGGGAAGCCCGCGGGGTCAGGTTGGAGGCCTGGGTTGGGGAGAACCCGGACTCCGGTTGGATCCACTCAGGGGAGGGAGTGATCCTGCGCCGGACCTTGCATCCGACGCGCCTAGTAGACCCCCCGCCGCATGAGAAGTTCGTGAACGGGACCGTTAATTCCGTGTTGGATTCAGGACGGGTTCATTCCGCCGGAAACCATTGAAAACACGCTGAAAACGGCGTTTTTCAGATCAGTGCGCTTCGTCCCAGTTCGCGCCGGTTCCGGTGTCGACGACGAGCGGGACACGCAGTGTTGCAGCCGCCTCCATTCGCGCGCGCACCGCGGCCGTCAGATCGGGCACGAACGCCTCGTCGCACTCGAAGACCAGCTCGTCGTGGACCTGCAGCAGCATCGTGGCGCGCGAGGCGTGGTCGGCGAGCCATGCGTCGACCGAGATCATCGCGCGCTTGATGATGTCGGCGGCCGTGCCCTGCATGGGCGCGTTGATCGCCGCGCGTTCGGCGCCGGCACGCGAGGCCTGGTTGCGCGAGTGGATCTCGGCCAGGTGCAGCCGTCGCCCGAACACCGTCTCGACCCAGCCCTGCTCGCGCGCCTGCTGCCGCGCGCGCTCCATGTAGTCGCGCACGCCGGGATAGCGCGAGAAGTAGAGCGCGATGTAGTCCTGCGCGTCGCCGCGGCCGATGCCCAGCTGGCGCGCGAGTCCGAACGCGCTCATGCCGTACATCAGCCCGAAGTTGATCGCCTTGGCCGCGCTGCGCTGCTCGCGCGTGACGTCGCCGGGCGCGGCCCCGAACACTTCCGCCGCGGTCGCGCGGTGCACGTCGGCGCCGCTCTCGAACGCGCGGATCAGGTTCGGGTCCTCGGACAGGTGGGCCATGATCCGCAGCTCGATCTGCGAGTAGTCGCAGGCCACCAGGCGCCGGCCGGGCGGCGCGATGAACGCGGTGCGCACGCGCCGGCCGTCCTCGGTGCGGATCGGGATGTTCTGCAGGTTCGGTTCGTTCGAACTCAGGCGCCCGGTCGCCGCGCCGGCCTGGTGATAGCTGGTGTGCACGCGCCCGGTGTCGGGATTGATCATCTCCGGCAGCTTGTCGGTGTACGTGTTGCGCAGCTTGGCGAGCCCGCGGTAGTCGAGGATCAGCCGCGGCAGCTCGTGCTGGTCGGCGATCGCCTCCAGCGCCTCTTCGTTCGTCGACGGCGCGCCCGACGGCGTCTTCACCATCACCGGCAGCTTCAGTTCGTCGAACAGCAGCTGGCACAGCTGCTTCGGGGAATCGAGGCTGAAGGTGCGGCCGGCGATCTCGTGCGCGCGCTGCTGCGCCGCGAGCATGCGGCTGCCGAGGTCGACGCTCTGGCGGCGCAGTTCCGCCGCGTCGACGAGGATTCCGGCCGATTCCATGCGCGCCAGCACCGGCACCAGCGGGATCTCGATGTCGCGATAGACCGATTCCAGCGTCGGCTCGGCGGCCAGCCGCGGCGACAGCGCCGCGTGCAGCCGCAGCGTCACGTCGGCGTCCTCGGCGGCGTAGCGCGTCGCGTCGTCGAGCGCGACCTGCGAGAACAGGATCTGCTTCGCGCCCTTGCCGGCGACGTCCTCGTACTTCACGGTCGAGTAGCCGAGATGGCGCGCGGCGAGCGTGTCCATGTCGTGCCGCAGCGCACCGGCGTTGGCGACGAAACTCTCGAGCATCGAATCCTCGGCATAGCCCCGCACGTCGACGCCGTGCCGCCGCAGCACGTGGATGTCGTACTTGCCGTGGTGGCCGAGCTTGCGGCGCGCCGGGTCCTCCAGCAGCGGGCGCAGCGCGTCGAGCACCTGCGCGCGCGGCAGCTGCACCGGCGCACCCGGATAGTCGTGACCGACGGGGAGGTAGCACGCGCGGCCGATGTCCACCGCGAAACTCAGCCCGACCAGATTCGCGCGCATCGGATCGAGCGAATCGGTCTCGGTATCGAACGCGATCAGCGGCGCGGCGCGCAACACGTCGACCCACGCCTGCAGGCGCTCCGGCGACGTCACGCACTCGTAGCTGCCGGGCTGCGACCACGCCGGATCCGGCGCGGGTTCGTCGGTGGCGCGCGCGGTCGGAGGCCGTGGCGGCGTCGCGCCCGCGGCGCCGCCACCCCCGCCGTCGAGGTCCTTCAGCGCCGCATGGAAGCCGTACTGCGTGAACAGCGTGCGCAGCGCATCGACGTCGCGGGGCCGGAACGCGAGGTCGGTCGGCGCAGGGTCGAGCGGCACGTCGGTCTTGATCGTCACCAGCTGCCGGTTCAGCGGCAGGCGGTCGAGCGCGCCACGCAGGTTCTCGCCGATCTTGCCGCCGATCTTCGTCGCCGACGCGATGACGCCGTCGAGCGTGCCGTATTCGCCGAGCCACTTCGCGGCGGTCTTCGGCCCGCACTTGTCGACGCCGGGCACGTTGTCGACGGTGTCGCCCATCAGCGCCAGCAGGTCGACGATCTGGTCCGGGCGCACGCCGAACTTCGCGTACACCGCGTCGTCGTCGAGGACGCTGCCGGTCATCGTGTTGACCAGCGTGATCCCGGGGCGCACCAGCTGCGCGAAATCCTTGTCGCCGGTGGAGATCGTCACCGGAATGCCCAGCGCATGCGCCTGCACCGCCAGGGTGCCGATCACGTCGTCGGCCTCGACGCCTTCGACGCACAGGATCGGGAACCCGAGCGCCTCGACGATCTTCATCATCGGCTGCACCTGCGCCCGCAGGTCGTCGGGCATCGGCGCGCGCGTCGCCTTGTACTCGGGATACAGCGCGTCGCGGAACGTCGGGCCGGAGGCGTCGCAGACGAACGCGACGTAGGCCGGCGCCTCCTTGATCGTCGCGCGCAGCATGTTGACGATCCCGAACAGCGCGCCGGTCGGCGAGCCGTCGGGACCGGTGAGCGGCGGCAGGGCGTGGAACGCGCGGTAGAGGTACGACGAACCGTCGATCAGGACGAGGCGTGACATGGCGTGGCCGGCGGATGCGGACCGGGAATTGTAGACCCCGGTGCGATCCGGCCCATCGGGGTGCCGCGTCAGGTCCGCGTGGCGACCGGCGGCAGCGTGCGCAGATGCGCCCAGATCGCCCGGAGCTCCACATCCGTCATCCGGCCGTACGTGCGCCACGGCATGAACGGGTGCAGTTCACGGCCGTCGGGGCGGCGGCCTTCGCGGAGCACCCGCAGGAAATCGGCCTCGGACCAGCGGCCGAGCGCGTCGGCGTGCGGCGTCAGGTTCGCGGCCGCCGGCAGCTCGGGCGGCGTGCCGGGGACGCGCTGGCCGGCAAGGTCGGCGCCGTGGCAGCCGGTGCAGACCTGCGCGAGGTAGGCGCCGTACTCGGCGGTCGGGCCTTCGGGCGGTGCGACGCGCGGGCGCGGCGCGTGGTCGAGATCCGCCGCCGGCACCAGTTCGAGCTTGCCGAACAGGAACAGCACATGGCCCAGCGGCCCGATGCGGAACTCGCCCGGGGCCTTGTCGGACGGCGGCAGCGACTGCAGGTGGCGCACCAGCGCCGCGGCGTCGGCGTCCGACAGGTCCTTGAAGTCGCCCGCCGGCATGAAGCGCAGCGGCCGGCCGTCCGGGCGCACACCGTGACGGATCGCCGCGGCCAGCCCGTCCGCGTCGTAGCGGCCGGCGATCGACGGCGGGGTCAGGTTGGGGCCGACCACCGTCGCCACCGGGCCGGCATCGAACACCAGCCGGCCGGCGCCGTCGTCCCCATGGCATTCGACGCAGCCGAGCACGCCGTACAGATGCGCGCCGCGCGCCCGCTCCGCGTCGTCACCGGCGAACACCAGCGCCGGGTCGTCGATTTCGTGCACGGTCGCCAGCGCGCGGGCGGTGTGCCAGCGGGCGACCAGATACAGCAGCCCCACGGCGATCAGCAGCGCGACGATGAACAGCCCGAGGCGCGTGAGCCAGCGGTGGCGGCGCGACGGCGCGGCGACAGGAATGGACATGGTGTTTTCCCCCGGAAGTGGCAGGAAATACGTCGGACGGGGACGGACCCGGCCGCGTCAGCCGCGGGCGCGCGCGTAGGCGTCCACCGATACGGTGCTCCACGCCCGCATCCGCGCCCGGAACGCCCGCATCGAATCGAGCGTGCGGCGCGCGAGCGGATCGGACGCGGCGAGCTGGTCGAGCACCTCGTCCGACGCCTTGCGCAACGCCGCCAGCACGTCGTCGGGCAACTGCCGCAGGTCGGCGCCGTGCTCGCGCACGAGCGCATCGAGCGCCTGCGTGTTGCGCGCGGTGTATTCGGCCAGCAGCGCGGCACCGGCGGCGCGGCAGCAGCTTTCGACGATCGCCTGCAGATCGGCCGGCAGCGCATCCCACGCCGCGGCGTTGACGACGGCTTCCACCACCGGGCCGGGCTCCTGCCAGCCGGGCGTGTAGCCGTGCTTCGCGGCCCGATGCAGCCCGAACGCGAGATCGTTGTAGGGCCCCATCCATTCGGCCGCGTCCAGCGTACCGTCCTGCAGGGCCTCGAACATCGCGTCGCCGGGCACGTTGACGGGAGCCGCGCCGATGCGCGCCATGACTTCGCCGCCGAGCCCGGGCATCCGGATCTTCAGGCCCTGCAGCGACGCGAGCGAGTCGACCGGTTCGCGGAACCAGCCGGCCATCTGCATGCCGGTGTTGCCGGCGGCGAACGGGCGCAGACCGTGCGGCGCATAGGCCTCGCGCCACAGCGCCAGACCGTCGGCCTCGTGCAGCCACGCGTCCATTTCGGTCGCGGTGAGCCCGAACGGCACCGTGCAGAACAGCGGCGCCGCAGGCACGCGCGACTGCCAGTAGTACGCGGCCGAATGGCCCATCTCGGCGGTGCCGCGCGCGACCGCGTCGAACACCTCGAACGCCGGCACCAGTTCGCCGGCGCCGTGCACCTTCACCGTCAGCCGGCCGCCGCTGGCGTCGGTGATCATCGCCGCGAGCCGTTCGGCGCCGGTGCCCAGGCCCGGGAAATTGGTCGGCCACGAGGTCACCATCTTCCAGTGGTGCCGCTCGTCGGACGCGCCGCGCGCGTCGTCCCGCGCACAGGCGGCGAGGCCGGTGGCCATCACCGCCACGCCGGCACCGCGCAGCCATTCGCGTCGCTTCATTCGTGTTCCGCCCGGTATCCGCCGCTCGTCGCACCACCGGTGCGCGTGACCTAGTATGGAGGCCTTCTCGCGAATCGGGGGAGCCGCCGTGCGCGAATCGGATCGGGACCGCCAGGCATGGTTCGGCGGGCGTGCGCGCCTGGTCGCGCTGGCGGCGCGCACGGATGCACGGGGCACGTTGCAGCCGCTCGACTTCGACGCGCTGCCGTTCGCGCCGCGGCGCCTGTTCTTCGTGCACGACGTGCCGGCCGGCGCCGTCCGCGGGGAGCATGCGCACCGGACGGCGCGACAGCTTCTGTTCCGGCTGGCCGGAACGATCGACGTCGAGCTCCGCACCGCCGGTGACGGTGCGCGGGTGGTGCTCGACCGCTCCGACCGCGGGCTGCTGCTCGAACCGGGCGTCTGGGCGGCGCAGACCTACCGCGGCGCCGATGCGGGCCTGCTCGTGCTGGCCGACGAGCCCTTCGACCCGGCGTCCTACGTGGCGCACCCCTTCGATTGAACGGCGCGCCGGATGTGACGCTGTGCATCCCGGCGTGGCAGGCCGCGACGTTCATCGAGCGCACGCTGCGCTGCGCGCGCGCGCAGTCGTATCCCGCGATCCGGATCGCGGTGTCGGTCGATCGGGGCGACGACGACACCGAGGCGATCTGCCGGCGCCATGCGGCGGAAGATCCGCGCATCGACGTCGTCGCGCAGCCCGTGCGGCTCGGCTGGGCGGACAACTGCAACGCGCTTCTGGACGGCGTGCAGACCCCGCTGTTCTGCCTGTATTTCCACGACGACGTGCTGCATCCGGGCTATATCGACACGCTGCGGTCGGCGCTGCTCGCGGCCCCCGGTGCGATCGCCGCCTATTGCGACATCGGCACGTTCGGCGATGCCGACCGGCCGGTCGCCGGCCGGCCTTACGACGGCCCGGCCGCGGCGCGCGTGCTGCAGGTGATGGGCCCGCACCGCGGCGCGCCGCTGCGCGCGCTGACCCGGCGCCGCGCGCTCGACGACGGCCTGCGCTTCCCGCGCATCGACGGCGACGGCTTCTGGCGCTGGTTCCCGTACCTCGTCGACCTCGTGGCCGCCGGGCCTCTGGTCCACGTGCCCGACGCGCTCTACGAACGATGGGTCCGTGCCGACGGGATGACCGGTCGCTGGAACCGGCAGACGCGCGACGCGCTCGTCCGCGGCGCGCGCGCCAGCCTGCGGCTGTGCCTGGACCGGATCCGGTCCATCGCCGCGGACCCGGGCGAGCGCGCATTGCTGGAGTACGGCCTGTACCTGTTCGCGATGCCGCTCGTGCGGCATGTCGAACTCGAGCAGCCCGGGTTGCCGCTGCTCGACCCCGGCGAGCTGGCGCCGGAGTTCGCGCGCATCGCGATACCGGCGGCGATCGACGCGCAGCCGCCGGAGGTGCGCGCTTCGTTCGTGACCGCCGCGGCGGCGCTCGCGGCACTCGACGAACGCGTCCGCGGCCGCGGCGTCGCTTCGTGAGCGCGGCCCGGCGGCGGCGCGTCGCCGTGCTCGGTGGCGGGATCATGGGCGCGTCGACGGCGCTGCTGTTGGCCCGCCGTGGCGCGGACGTGACGCTGTTCGAAGCGGCGCCGGCACCGATGACGGGCGCCAGCCGGTGGAACGAGGGCAAGATCCACCTGGGCCACCTGTACGCGGCGGATCCGTCGCTGGCCACCGCGCGCCGGGTGCTCGCCGGCGGGCTGGCGTTCCCCCGACTGCTGCGGATGCTGATCGACACGCCGCTGGACGACGCCGTGACGCCGGCCGACGACGTCTACGCGGTGCACCGGGACTCGATCGTCGCGGCGGACGCGGCCGCCGCCTACTTCGATGCCGTCACGGCGCTCGCGCGGCAGCATCCCGAGGCGCGCGCGTACTTCACCGACCTGCGCCATGCCGCGGTGCGGCGGCTGTCCCCGGCGGAGCTCGCGCGCGACCACGACCCGTCGCGCGTGGTCGCCGCGTTCGCGGTCCCCGAACGCTCGATCGACACGCGCCGGGTCGCCGACCGGATCGTCGGCGCGCTGCACGCGCAGTCCGGCCTCGCGCTGAGGCTCGGCACCCGGGTCGATGCGGTGGGGCGTGACACCGACGCCGGGCGCCTGCACGTGTCCACCTCCGCCGGGCGCGAGGGCCCGTTCGATCTCGTCGTCAACGCGCTGTGGCAGGGACGGCTGGCGATCGACGCGACGCTGGGCCTCGCCGTGCCGTCCGAACGCAGCCATCGCTATCGCCTGTCGGTGTTCGCGCGCGCCGACGGCCCGGTGGAGCTGCCGTCCACGGTGGTCGCGACCGGCCCGTTCGGTGACGTGAAGCACTACGGCGGCGGGCGGCTGTACCTGTCGTGGTACCCGGCCGGCCTGCGCGCGCAGGGCGACGGCATCGCGCCGCCGCCGCTCCCGGCGCTCGACGCGGACGCGCGCGAGCGCATCGCCGACGCGACGCTCGCGGGCCTGCAGGCGGCCGTCCCGGCCGTCGCGCGACTGCGCGGTCGCCTGGTCGAGCGCCGCGTCGAAGGCGGCTGGGTGTATGCGACCGGCTCCGGATCGCTCGGCGACCACGCGGCGAGCCTGCACCGTCGCGACCGGCTGGGTCTCGTCAGGAGCGGCGGCTACGTGTCGATCGACACCGGCAAATATTCGGTCGCGCCGTGGCTGGCGCGGGAACTGGTCCGCGAGGTGTTCGGCGACTGATCACGCCGGCTGCAGGTTCGCGTAGGCCAGCACCAGCCACTTCGCGCCCCCGCGCTCGAAGTTCACCTGCACGCGGGCGTGGGCGCCGCCGCCTTCGGCATCCATCACCACGCCGGTGCCGAAGGTCGGATGGGTGACGCGCTGGCCGAGCTTCAGCGCCGGGCCGCCGCCGGAATCGCCGGCCGGTACCCGGGGGGCGCCGAACGACGTGGGCCGGCTGATCGACACCTTCGGCCGCACCTCGCGCATCAGCCCCTGGGGAATCTCGCGCAGGAAGCGCGACGGCATTCCGTACATCTCCATGCCGTGCAGTCGACGCGATTCGGCGTAGCTGAGCACCAGCCGCTGCCGCGCACGCGTCAGGCCGACGTACGCGAGCCGGCGCTCTTCCTCCAGCCGGCCGCTCTCCTCGATCGACTTGCCGCTCGGGAAAAGCCCTTCTTCCATGCCGACGAGGAACACCTGCGGAAATTCGAGGCCTTTCGCGCTGTGCAGCGTCATCAGCTGCACGCCGTCCTCGCCGGCCTCGGCCTGGCCCTCGCCGGCCTCCAGCGCGGCATAGCTGAGGAACGCGACGAGTTCGCTCATGCCCTCGCTGGCCTCGTCGTCGCGCTTCTCGAAGCGGCTGGCGACCGACACCAGTTCGTCGAGGTTCTCGACGCGCGAATCGAGCTGGCCCTTCGATTCGTTCGTGTAATGCACGCGCAGCCCGGAAGTGGCGATCACGTGGTCGAACTGCTCGGCGAGCGGCGCGTCGACGATCGCCTGCTGCAGGCCGTCGACCAGATCCGAGAACCCGCGCAGCGCATTGCGCGCGCGTCCCGGCAGCGCCGCACCGCAGGCCAGTTCCGTCGACGCGTTCCACAGCGACTGGCCGCGCTCGCGCGCGCAGCGGCGCACCTCGTCGAGCGTCTTGCCGCCGATGCCGCGCGGCGGCGTGTTCACCGCGCGCTCGAACGCGGCGTCGTCGTCCCGGTTCGCGACCAGGCGCAGGTACGCGAGCGCGTCCTTGATCTCCATCCGCTCGAAGAAGCGCTGGCCGCCGTAGACGCGGTAGGGCAATCCGGCCTGCACGAGCTGTTCTTCCATCGCCCGCGACTGCGCGTTGGAGCGGTACAGCACCGCGTTGTCGCCGGCGCTGCCGCCGTCGCGGATCCACGCCTGGATGCGCTCGACGACGAAGCGCGCCTCGTCGATCTCGTTGTACGCGGCGAACAGGTCGATCGGCTCGCCCTCGCCGTCGGCGGTCCACAGCGACTTGCCGACACGCTCCGGATTGTGCGCGATCACCGCGTTCGCGGCCGCGAGGATGTTGCCGCTGGAACGGTAGTTCTGCTCCAGCTTGATCGTGCGCGCGCCGGGGTAGTCGTGCAGGAAGCGCTGCACGTTCTCGACCTTCGCGCCGCGCCAGCCGTAGATCGCCTGGTCGTCGTCGCCGACGACGAACACTTCGCCGCCGTCGCCGGCCAGCATCCGCACGAACGCGTACTGGATCGCGTTGGTGTCCTGGAACTCGTCGACCAGCAGGTGGCCGAAACGCTGGCGGTAGTGGTGCAGCAGCGCCGGCTGCTGCAGCCACAGCTCGTGCGCGCGCAGCAGCAGCTCGGCGAAATCCACGAGCCCGGCGCGCTGGCAGCGCTCCTGGTAGGCCTCGTACACGCGCAGCATCGTCTGGCCGTAGAAGTCGCCGCCGGCCGGCTGCAGGTGCGACGGCCGCCGGCCTTCGTCCTTCTGCGCGTTGATCCACCACGCCATCTGCCGCGGCGGGAACCGGCCCTCGTCGAGCTCGAGATCGGCGGCGATGCGCTTGAGCAGCCGCACCTGGTCGTCGGCGTCGAGCACCTGGAACGACTCGGGCAGGCCGGCTTCGGTGAAATGCAGCCGCAGCAGCCGGTGCGCGAGGCCGTGGAACGTGCCGACCCACATGCCGCGCGAACCGCCGCGCAGCAGCGATTCGACGCGGCCGCGCATTTCGGCCGCCGCCTTGTTGGTGAACGTGACCGCGAGGATGCCGTGCGCCGGCACGCCCACCACTTCCACCAGCCAGCCGATGCGATGCGTCAGCACGCGCGTCTTGCCGGAGCCGGCGCCGGCGAGCACCAGCAGGTGGCCCGGCGGCGCGGTGACGGCCTCGCGCTGCGAGGGGTTCAGGTCGTCGAGAAGGTGCGATACATCCATGCCGGCATTCTACCGGCGATGCGTCAGTGCGCTTTCTTGCCCTGCATCAGTTTGTCGGTCCACGCGATGCCGATCGCCGACAGGATGAAGACCATATGGATGATGGTCTGCCACATCACGCCCTCGGCGGTATAGGTGGAACCCTCGGCGCCGAGCGTGCCGATCGCGATGAAGGTCTTCAGCAGGTGGATCGACGAGATGCCGATGATCGCCATCGCCAGCTTCACCTTCAGCACGGACGCGTTCACGTGACTGAGCCACTCGGGCTGGTCGGGATGGCCCTGCAGGTTCAGCCGCGACACGAACGTCTCGTAACCGCCGACGATCACCATCACCAGCAGGTTGGAGATCATCACCACGTCGATCAGGCCGAGGACCGCGAGCATGATCAGCTGCTCGCCGAGGCTGGTCGCGCCGAGGATCAGGTGCCACAGCTCGATGACGAACAGCACCACGTACACGCCCTGGGCGACGATCAGCCCGAGGTACAGCGGCAGCTGCAGCCAGCGCGACGCGAAGATCAGCGACGACAGCGGCGAGAGCCGGCGACCACGGCCGGCGACGGGAACGGCATCCGGATGGCGGATGTCCTGCGGATCGGACGGCGTGCTCATGCGCTCACTTCTTCATCAATGCGCCGGCGACGACGGCCACGGCGCCGGCCCCCAGCAGGACCCAGCCGAGGTTCGACGGCGGGGACTTGGTTTCGGTCTTGTTGATCTGGATGGGGCCGATGTCGGCCACCTTCTCGGTGCTTTCCCACTTGAAGACGCCGCCGACGATCAGGCCGCCGGCCACGAGCAGGATCACGCCGATCAGCAGGGCAGGCACGCGCATGGGGACTCCGGGTCGACGAGGGCTGCGAAAGGGTAGTGGGTGGCCGCGCGGCTGTCCAAGGGCGCGTCAGGCCAGCCGGACGCCGGGCAGCGACAGCACGTAGTCGGCGCCCATCAGCCGGGACGGGGTCTGGAAGCCGGACTCGGGGCGCTCGCCGCGCAGCAGGCGCTCGACGATGCCGAGCGATGCGGTCACCGTCAGGTCGTAGCCGTTGGGCGTCTCCATGCGGCGCTTCGCTTCCCGGCCGGTTCCGTCGCGCACCTCGCCCCAGACGGTACAGCCGGTGCGCGTGCGCGTGTCGGGAGACGGGCCGCGCACCTTCTTCGCGACCTGCCCCTTCAGCCACGCCTGCACCGGGCCCCAGCCGAGCACCGGGCCGAGCAGGCGCAGCCGGCGCAGCTTCGCCGCCGACGACGGCGGCACGCCCATGTACACCTCGATGTCGGGAATGCCGGTGGAGACGTACGCGGTGAACACGTCGCCCCACGGAATCGTCATCGCGTGCCGCGACTCGCCGTCCGGGCGCTCGAACATCCGCGTCTTCCACGCCAGCGGCACCCGCGTGAGCACGCCGCCGATGCGCGCGCGGCCGCCGTTGCCGAGGCCTTCGACACTCGTCCGGGCGGTGCCCGGGCTCGGCCCGCCGCCGGCTTCGAACGCGAGCACGAGCGACGTCGCCGACGGCAGGTCGCGCTTGAGCATCGCCGCCATGCAGTCGGTCGGCACGACGTCGAAACCGGAACCCGGCAGCACGACGATGCCGGCGTCGCGCGCCCGCGCGTCCTGCGCGTGGCAGTGCGCGAACACGTCGATCTCGCCGGTGATGTCGAGGTAGTGCGCGCCGGTCGCGAGACAGCCCTCCAGCATCGGCGCGGCGGTGGCGGAAAACGGCCCGGCGCAATGCAGCACCAGCTTCATGCCGTCCAGCGCGGCGCGCACCGCGCCGGGGTCGTCGAGGCCGAACACCCGCACCGGCAGGTCGTGCGGTGCGGCGATCGCCTGCAGTTCCGCGCTGTTCCGGCCGGCGAGCACGGGCCGCAGGCCGCGCTTCACGGCCTCGGCGACGATCATTCGTCCGGTATAGCCATTGGCGCCGTACACCATCCAGACCATCAGCGGGCCTCCTCGCGGGCCTTCACCAGGGACAGCAGCTTGCGGAAATCCAGCCCGGGCAGCCAGCGCTTCAGTCGCCAGCGC
>CBIHMN010000009.1:0-18040 GCA_966211005.1 uncultured Arenimonas sp. | reverse complement strand
CGATCGTGCCGACGTTCACGTGCGGCTTGGTGCGCTCGAACTTGCCCTTGGACATTGCGATTACCCGGTGGATAGTTGGAGGTTGGTGCTCATGACAGGAATCGAACCTGTGACCTCTTCCTTACCAAGGAAGTGCTCTACCGACTGAGCTACATGAGCGGATTCTGGGTGAAGCCAAAAACATCGATCAATGGAGCGGGAGACGGGAATCGAACCCGCATGATCAGCTTGGAAGGCTGAGGTTCTACCATTGAACTACTCCCGCCCTGCGCCGTACGCCGTTGCCGGATCACGCCGCGGAGGTGGTGGAGGGAGGTGGATTCGAACCACCGAAGGCGTGAGCCAGCAGATTTACAGTCTGCCCCCGTTGGCCGCTTGGGTATCCCTCCGTCAGGGAGCCCGCAATTTTCAGGGTCGCGCCGCCGAATGTCAACGACGGCGTAACGCCCCCGCCGCGGGTCAGACGTTGAAGCGGAAATGCAGCACGTCGCCCTCCTGGACGAGGTACTCCTTGCCCTCCAGCCGCAGCCGGCCGGCGTCGCGCGCGCCCGATTCGCCGCGGTAGCGGATGAAGTCGTCGTAGGCGATCGTCTCGGCGCGGATGAAGCCCTTCTCGAAGTCGGTATGGATCACCGCGGCCGCCTGCGGCGCGGTGGCGCCCCGCGGCACCTGCCATGCCCGGACCTCCTTCACCCCGGCCGTGAAGTAGGTCTGCATCCCGAGCAGCGCATAGCCGGCGCGGATCACACGGTTCAGGCCCGGCTCGTCGAGGCCCATGCCTTCCAGGAATTCCTGCCGGTCGGCGTCTTCCAGCTGCGACAGCTCCTCCTCGATCGCCGCGCTGACCGCGACGACCTGGGCGCCCTCGCCTTCCGCCCGGGCCTTCACGAGATCGAGCATCGGGTTGTTCTCGAACCCGTCCTCGAGCACGTTGCAGACGTACATCACCGGCTTGAGGGTCAGCAGGAACAGGTCGCGCACGACGCCGCGGTCTTCCGGCGACAGCCCGAGCGCCCGGGCCGGCTTGCCCTGGTCGAGCCCGGCGCGCAGCCGCGCCAGCACGTCCTTGCGCGCGATGGCGTCCTTGTTGCCGGTCTTGGCTTCACGTTCGGCGCGGTTGAGCGCTTTTTCGACGGATTCCAGGTCGGCCAGCGCGAGCTCGAGGTCGATCGTCTCGATGTCCGCGATCGGGTCGACCTTGCCGGCGACGTGGATGATGTCGGTGTGCTCGAAGCAGCGGACGACGTGGGCGATCGCGTCCACCTCGCGGATGTGGGCGAGGAACTTGTTGCCGAGCCCCTCGCCCTTCGACGCGCCGGCGACCAGGCCGGCGATGTCGACGAACTCGAACGAGGTCGGGATCACCTTCTGCGGCTTCACGATCTCCGCCAGCGCGGCCAGCCGCGGGTCCGGCACCGGCACGACGCCGGTATTGGGCTCGATCGTGCAGAACGGGAAGTTGGCGGCGGCGATGCCCGCCTTCGTCAGCGCGTTGAACAGGGTCGACTTGCCGACGTTCGGCAGGCCGACGATGCCGCATTTGATGCCCATGGCGTTCTCTACCTCAGGATTTCGGGGTGTGCAGCCGCTTCATCGCCTCGGGCAACTCGCCGCCGACGGCCAGCGGCAGCACCGCCATCGCGTCGTCCACGGCCCGCAAGATGGCGGCTTCGTCGTCACGGCCGGGGCGTCCGAGCACCCACGGCGTGACCTTGTCCTTGTGTCCCGGATGGCCGATGCCCAGCCGCAGCCGGTGGAACCTGCCGTGGCCGAGGTGCTGCATCGTGTCGCGCAGCCCGTTCTGGCCGCCGTGCCCGCCGTCGAACTTCAGCCGGGCGGTGCCGGGCGCCAGATCGAGGTCGTCGTGCGCGAGCAGCGCCTCTTCCGGGTCGATCTTCCAGTAGCGCAGCGCCGCCGCGACCGAGCGCCCGGAGGCGTTCATGTACGTCGACGGACGCAGCAGCCAGACGTTCTGCCCGCCGACGACCGCCTTCGCGGTTTCGCCGTGCAGCTTCGACTCCAGCCCGAAACGCGCCCCGGCCTGTGCGGCGAGGGCGTCCAGAAACCAGAACCCGGCGTTGTGCCGGGTTCGGGCGTGTTCGGCCCCGGGGTTGCCGAGGCCGACGATCAGGCGGAGGGGCATGGTCGGTGGGGCCGCGACGCGTCGAAGCCGGGAGCTTCAACGATTCGCGGCTGAAGCCGCTCCTACTTCTTCTTTTCTTCGGGCTTGGCGACCTTGGCGGCCGGCACTTCGGTCGACTCCGCGGGCGCTTCGGGCTCGGCTTCGACGCGCGCGTGCTTGGCGATGACGATCGCCAGGTCGTGCTCCTTGCCCTGCGCGAGCGCCGGGATCGTCACGCCCGCCGGCAGCTTCAGCTGCGACAGATGGACGATGTCGCCGACCTGCAGCGTCGACAGGTCGTATTCCAGGTACTCCGGCAGGTCCTTCGGCAGGCAGCTGACCTCGACCTCGTTGAGCTCGTGCAGGACGACGACGCCCGCGGTCTTGCCGGCCGTCGACTTCTCCTGGTTCACGAAGTGCAGCGGCACCTTCGCGCGCAGCGCTTCGTTCTCGGACACGCGCAGGAAGTCGAGGTGCAGGATCTGCTGCTTGAACGGATGGCGCTGCATGTCGCGCAGCAGGACCTTCTGGGTCTTGCCGTCGATCGCCAGGTCGAGGATGGCCGAGTAGAACCACTCGTTCTGGCTGGTCAGCCACAGGTGGTTGTGCTCGATCTGGATGCTCTGCGGGTCCTGGTGGGCGCCGTAGACGATGGCCGGGACGTGACCGCTGCGACGGAGGCGGCGGCTCGCACCCTTGCCCTCGTCCTTGCGGCCGGTGGCCGTGAGATTGTGATTGGTAGCCATGTGATGTGTTGCCTTCTTCGATGTGATGCGCCCTGCGGCGCTTTCCGCGCGGCCCGCGACCAGGCCCCGCGTCGTTCCCGGGTCGGGAATCGGGGATCGGCACCCGCGGATGCCGATTCCGGATTCCCGCCGGTGGTGATCAATCCACGTACAGCGAACTCACCGACTCGCCGAACGCGATGCGGCGGATCGTTTCCGCGAGCAGCTCGGCGACGCTGAGCTGGCGGATCTTGGCGCAGCCCCGGGCGGCTTCCGACAGCGGGATGGTGTCGGTGACCACCAGCTCGTCGAGCGTGGAGCCCGACACGTTGGCGATCGCCGCGCCCGACAGCACGGGGTGGGTGCAGTACGCGACGACCTTGGTCGCCCCGTTCTGCTTCAGCGCCGCCGCCGCGGCGCACAGCGTGCCGGCGGTGTCGACGATGTCGTCGACCAGCACGCAGGTCTTGCCGGCCACGTCGCCGATGATGTTCATCACCGTCGCCACGTTGGCCTTCGGGCGCCGCTTGTCGATGATCGCCAGCTCGGCGTCGTCGAGGCGCTTCGCGATCGCCCGCGCGCGCACCACGCCGCCGACGTCGGGCGACACGACGATCAGGTTGTCGGTGCTGTGGCTGCGCCAGATGTCGGCCAGCAGCAGCGGCGACGCGTAGACGTTGTCGACCGGGATGTCGAAGAACCCCTGGATCTGCTCGGCATGCAGGTCGACCGTCAGCACGCGGTCGGCACCGACCGTCGAGAAGAACTTGGCGACGACCTTCGCGGTGATCGCGACCCGCGCCGAACGCGGGCGCCGATCCTGCCGCGCGTAGCCGAAATACGGCACGACCGCGGTGACGGTGGCCACCGACGCGCGCTTGAGCGCGTCGATCAGCACCATCAGTTCCATGAAGTTCTCCGCCGTCGGCGCGCACGTCGACTGGATCACGAACACGTCCTGGCCGCGGACGTTCTCCTCGATCTCCACCTGCGCCTCGCCGTCGGAGAACTGCGCCACGAGCGCCTTGCCCAGCGGAATGCCGAGCTGGCGGCAGACGGCCAGCGCGAGCGGCCGGTTCGCGTTGCCGGTGAAGACCAGCAGGTTCTGCTTGCTCATGGGCGGGGTTCCGCGCGGGTGGAGGGTACGGGTCGGCGCTGTCGTTGGCTGGGGCGGCAGGATTCGAACCTGCGAATGCCGGGATCAAAACCCGGTGCCTTGGACCAGCTTGGCGACGCCCCAGCAGGTGGTTCGATGACTCGCCGCGTCGTTCAGTGCAGGCCCATCGCCCGGTGCAGCGGCGACACGTCGACACCGTCCGCCACCCACGCGCGGATGCCCGGGGGCAGCTGCGCGAGCGCGGCGTCCGCCGCGGCACGGGTGCCGAAGCGAACGAAGCAGCCCCCTCCGGTCCCGGTCAGCGACGCCGGCCCGAACCGCGAAAGCGTCCGCAACAGGTCGTCGACGACCGGCGAACGGCGACGCAGCACGGGCTCGAACGCATTGCCGAGTGCGGGGCCGGAAAGGAAGCCGTGCATTGTCGCCGGGGCGGCATCCCGGGTCAAATCAGCGGCTTGGAACAGCTCGGCGGTCGGCACATGCACGCCCGGATCGGCGACCAGATAGCTCGCCTTCGGCAGCGCCAGCGGCGTCAGCCGGTCGCCGACGCCTTCGGCCCAGGCGCTGCGACCACGCACGAACACCGGCACGTCGGCGCCGAGGTCGCGGCCGATCGCCGCCAGCGCGTCCTCGTCCAGCCCGGCGCCCCATAGCCGGTTGAGCGCCACCAGCACGGTGGCGGCATCGGACGACCCACCGCCGAAGCCGCCACCCGGTGGAACGCGCTTTTCGACGCCGATGTCGACACCTTGTCCGATTCTGGCTGCGTTTTGCAGCGCGATCGCCGCGCGGACCGCGAGGTCGGCCTCGGCCGGCACGCCGTAGCCGGCCTCGGCCGGGGCGACCCGGACGATCGCGGCATCCTCGCGGAGGCGCAGATGGATCGTGTCGCCCCAGTCCAGCAGCTGGAACACCGTCTGCAGGTCGTGGAAGCCGTCCGGCCGCCGGCCGGTGATCCGGAGGAACAGATTCAGCTTGGCCGGCGCGGCGAACGCGGTCGTCCGGTTCACGGTTCGCCCCAGGCCTCCACGACCAGCCGTACGCTCGCCTCGCCGCTCTTCGCGAACACCCGCCGCGGCCGCGGTGGCTGCGCGTCGTCCCATTCCCGGTAATCGACGACCCAGCCCTGCTGCGCGATCAGCGCCGGCAGGCCCTCCGGGCCGAATTCGATCGTCGCCGGCCCGCCGGCCCGCGCGCCCCGTGCCCACGCCGCCAAGGCGTCCACCGGAATCCGCCAGCCGGTGGCGTCGAACAGCATCGCTTCGGCGTCGGTGCCGCGGCGCTCGCCGCCGTCCAGCCCGGACAGCACGACGACGCCGCCGTGCCGCTCCAGCTGCCAGCTGCGACGCGTGACCGGGGCCGACAGCCGGATCGTGAAATCGTCGCCCGCCTGCGCCCATTCGATGCGGCCACTGCCGCCTTCCCCGGCGGCGTCGACCGCGAGCCGGCCCACCAGCGACCACGCCGGCGTGTCGGCCAGCGCGGCTTCCCGCGCCGACTGCGCCGCCAGCAGCGTCGCGTCGGCGGCGGTGGTGCGCACCGGCGCCGGGGTGTGCGTGCAGCTGGCCAGCACCAGCACCGCGGCGAAACAGGCCGCTGGGAACGATCGGTACGGCTTCATCGGGAATGCGTCTCCAGGGCATGTTTCAGGGCGGGATGATCGGGGTCGAGCACGAGGCCGGCCTTCCAGACCGCGCGCGCCTCGTCGCGGTGCCCGGTGATCCAGAGCACTTCGCCGAGGTGCGCGGCGATCTCCGGATCCTTTTCGCGCGCCCATGCGTCGCGCAGGAGTCCCAGCGCGCGCTGGTGCCTGCCCAGCCGCAGGTGCACCCAGCCGAGGCTGTCGAGGATCGGCGCCGACTGCGGCTCGAGCGCGTGCGCCCGCTCCAGGAACGGCAGCGCCGCGGCGTATTCGTGCTTCCCCTCGGCGAGCATGTACCCGTACGCGTTGAGGGCTCGCGCATCGGAGGGCGCGTCGTCCAGCACGACGCGCAGGTCGGCCAGTGCCGCGTCGTCGCGACCGGCGCGCTCGTGCAGCATCGCCCGCGCGTAGAGCAGCGCGCCGTCGCGTTCGAACACCGCCAGCCCGCGCTCCAGCGTCGCCAGCGCTTCCCCGCCGCGGCCGGCGGCGTCGTGCAGTTCGGCCTCGAACAGGAAGCTGTCGCGCGCGCGTTCGCCGTCGGCCAGCGCGTCGCCCTGCAGCGCGCGGGCGAGGGCCAGCGCCTCGTCGAGCCGGTCGAGCCGCGCCAGCGCGCGGGCGCGGCGCAGCATCGCCCGCTCGCGGTTCGGGCCATCGTCGACGCTGCCGTACCAGCGTTCCGCTTCCGCCCATGCGCCCAGCGCTTCGGCGATGTGACCGAGCAGCAGCCGTCGCCGCGACGACGGCGCCGGCGCCGATGCCTTCACCTCGTCGTAGAGCGCGCGCAGGCCCGCCCGGTCGCCGGCGGACACCAGCCAGCTCGCGCGCTGCCCGAACGACGCGTCGTCCTGTTCGCCGACGCCCAGCAGCAGCGCCGCCATCGACTGCTCGCCGACGCGCGCCAGTTCCGCCGCGAGCGCGCCGGTGAGCTCCGGCGGCATTTCCGGCGTGTCGCGCAGTGCCAGCAGCAGACGCCGTGCGCCCTCCAGGTCGCCGTTCTCGCGCAACCGCGCGGCGCGCAGCATGCGTGCGCGCGGGTCGTCGGGAAAACGCTCGATGCCGGCCTCGACCACCTGGTCCGACAGCGCGCGGTCGCCGAGCCGGCGCGCGAGCCCGGCGAGCTGCAGCCACGCCGGCATCGACACCGGCAGGCGCTGCTCGCGCACCACCTGGCGCAACACGCTGCGCGCGATCACGGCCTCGTCGCCGCGCGCTTCGGACAACACGGCCAGCAGCGCCGAATACCCTTCCTCGTCGGTGCCCGACAGCAGCGCGCGTGCATCCACCATCGCCGATTCGTGCTCGCCGAGCCGCATCGCGAGCGTGATCGCGGCGGCACGCATCGCCAAGGCATCGGGCGCCACCTCGCGCCAGCGTTCGATCGCGAGCCGCGCGATGCCTGGCTGGCCGGCCAGCAGCGCGATCCGCGCGGCGCGCTCCGCGACCGCGGCGTCGGTCGTCGCACGTGCGGCGAGCAGATAGTGTCGCGCCGCACCCGGGAGGTCGCCGTACTGGAGCGCGAACTCGCCCGCCATCACGTCGCCGACCGGCACCGGTCGCGACGACGCCACGCCGACGGCCGCCGCCGGGGAAGGACCGCAGAGTGTCAGCAGCGACGACAGCAGCAGGGTCGTCGTGGAGAGGCGACGGTTCATCGGGGTTTCGCGGCCTCGGGCTAGAATGCGCGCCGGAATCCACCACGAGAGCCCAGCCCGCGAAAGCTTAGCGCACCCGCGCCGCGACGGCCCCGCCGATGCCCCTTCTCGTCCTCGGACTCAATCACCAGACCGCCCCGCTGCCGCTGCGCGAGCGCGTGGCGACCGACGCCGGCCAGCTGCCGGCGGCGCTGGCCGCGCTGGGTGCGGTTCCCGGGGTGGAAGAAGCGGCGCTGCTGTCGACCTGCAATCGCACCGAAGTCTACGCGCAGGTCGCCGAGGGGACGGAAGCGGCCGTGGCCGACTGGCTGGCGCGCCACCACGGCATCGCGCCCGAGACGCTCGCGTCGTACCTGTACGCGCACCGCGACGACGACGCCGTGCGGCATCTTTTCCGCGTGGCCACCGGGCTCGATTCGCTCGTGCTCGGCGAACCGCAGATCCTCGGCCAGGTGAAGGAGGCATGGCAGGCGGCCCGCGCCGGCCGCCACCTGCACACGCCGCTGGACCGCCTGTTCCACCAGAGCTTCACGGTCGCCAACCGCGTGCGCACCGACACGCGGATCGGCGCGCACCCGGTGTCCGTCGCGTACGCCGCGGTCCGGCTGGCGCGGCAGTCGTTCAGCGAACTCGACAAGGCGACCGTGCTGCTGGTCGGCGCCGGCGACACGATCGAGCTCGCCGCGCGCCACCTCGTGGATGCCGACGCGAAGCGGCTGCTCGTCGCCAACCGCACCCTCGAGCATGCGCAGGCGCTCGCCAGCCGGCACGGCGGCTATGCGCTGCCACTGTCCGAACTGGAACGGCACCTGCCGGAAGCCGACATCGTGATCAGCGCCACCGCGAGCCGCGAGCCGGTGCTGCGCCGCGACGCCGTGCGTGCCGCGCTCGCCGCGCGCCGCAACCGCCCGATGTTCCTGCTCGACCTCGCGGTGCCGCGCGACATCGAAGCCTCGGTCGCGCAGCTGCCCGACGCGTACCTGTACACGGTCGACGACCTGGAGCAGGTGATCGAGGACGGCCGCGCGTCGCGCCGCGAAGCCGCGCAGCAGGCGCAGGCGATCATCGACCTGCAGGTCGCTCACTTCATGCAGTGGTGGCGAGCGCAGGGCCGCCAGGACGCGCTGCGCGCGCTGCGCGGCCGTGGCGATGCCGCGCGCGACGAAGCGCTGGCGCGGGCCCGCGAACAGCTCGCCACCGGGCGCGATCCGGCCGAAGTGATGTCGCTGCTCGCGCACCAGCTGACCAACAAGCTGCTGCACGGCCCGTCGACCGCGCTGCGGCAGGCCGCGCTCGACGGCGACCTCGACCTGCTGCGCGCCGCCGAGCGCCTGTACGCCGACGACGATGACGCCCGGCCTGCTCCGTAAGCTCGAATCGCTCGCGGAACGGCACGAGGAAGTCGGGCGCCTGCTCGCCGACCCCGCGGTGCTGGCCGACACCACGCGCTTCCGCGCGCTGTCGCGCGAATACGCGCAGCTCGGCCCGGTCGCCGACGGCCTCGCGGCGCGCGCCCGCGCGCTGCGCGACCTGCGCGACGCCGAGGCGATGCGTGCCGATGCGGAGCTGCGCGCGCTGGCCGACGAGGAGATCCCGGCGGCGCAGGCGCGGCTCGCGGAACTCGACGACGAGCTCGCAGGACGGCTCGTGCCCACCGATCCGCGCGACGACGGCAACCTGTTCCTCGAGATCCGCGCCGGCACCGGCGGCGACGAGGCGGCGATCTTCGCCGGCGACCTGTTCCGGATGTACGCGCGCTACGCCGAGCGCCGGCGCTGGAGTGTCGAGATCGTCTCGGCGAACGAGGGCGAGCATGGCGGCTACCGCGAGATCGTCGCGCGCGTGGAGGGCCGCGGCGCCTTTTCGCGCCTGAAGTTCGAATCCGGCACGCACCGCGTGCAGCGCGTGCCGGCGACCGAATCGCAGGGCCGCATCCACACCTCGGCGGCGACGGTCGCGATCCTGCCGGAGCTCGACGAGATCGAGGGCATCGAGATCCGCGACGCCGACCTGAAGATCGACACGTTCCGCGCTTCGGGCGCCGGCGGCCAGCACGTGAACAAGACCGACTCCGCGATCCGCATGACGCACCTGCCGACCGGCGTCGTCGTCGAATGCCAGGACGAGCGCAGCCAGCACAAGAACCGCGCCCGCGCGCTGTCGCTGCTCAAGGCGCGCCTGCTCGACGCCGAACGCTCGAAGCAGGCGGCCGCGCAGGCGCAGGAACGGCGGCTGCAGGTCGGCAGCGGCGACCGCAGCCAGCGCATCCGCACGTGGAATTTCCCGCAGGGCCGCATCACCGACCACCGCGTCGAGGGGCTCACGCTCTACTCGCTGCCGCAGGTGCTCGACGGCGACCTCGACGAACTCGTCGACCGGCTCTCGCGCGAGCACCAGGCCGACGAACTCAAGCTGCTGACGGAGGCCGGATGAGCGCCGCGAACGAATTCCGCCCGCTGTCGCTGTGCGTGCTGACGGTGTCGGACACGCGCACCGCCGCCGACGACACCTCGGGCGACTGGCTCGTCGCCGCGCTCGCCGACGCCGGCCACGCGCTGCACGAGCGCGCGATCGTCAGGGATGACGTCTACGCGATGCGCGCGATCGTGTCGCGCTGGATCGCCGACGACGCGGTGCACGGCATCCTCGTCACCGGCGGCACCGGCTTCACGGGACGCGATTCGACGCCCGAGGCGCTCGCGCCGCTGCTCGACAAGGCGATGCCCGGCTTCGGCGAAATGTTCAGGGCGCTGAGCTTCGACGAGATCGGCACCAGCACGCTGCAGTCGCGCGCGTTCGCCGGCCTCGCGAACGCGACGTTCGTGTTCGCCCTGCCCGGCTCCACCGCCGCGTGCCGCACCGGCTGGGAAAAGCTCATCCGCGCCCAGCTCGATGCGCGCACGAAGCCGTGCAACCTCGCGAACCTGCGTCCGCGGCTGCGGGAACGCTGACACCTCACCGGACCGCGACGGCCTCGGCGGCGGCATCGGGTACGTCGAAGACGACGCGCTGGCCCGGCAGCAGCCGTTCGCCGCCGCGGATCACGAGCCGGTCGCCGGCCGCGATGCCGCCCTCGACTTCGATCAGCTCGCCTTCGCTCGTGCCGGTGACCACGGCGATGCGTTCGCTCGTGCCGTCGCCGGCGACGCGGACGACGAACGTGCCGTCGCCGCGCAACAGCAGCGCGTCGCGCGGCACCGCGACGGACGCCCGCGGTGCGTCGCTCGGCACGCCGACCTGCACCGCCGCGCCGACGACCCAGCCCCGCGCGGCCGCGAGCGCCGGATCCAGCGCGATCCGGAGCTCCAGCTGCCGCGAGGCTTCGTCGCCGACCGGCACCACCGTCGCCAGCGGCAGCGTCGTCCCGTCGCCGTCGGCACGCACCGACACCGGCGCACCCGCGCGCAGCGTCGCCGCCAGCGCCACCGGCGCCCGCGACCGCACTTCCAGCGCGTCCGGATTCACGACCCGCGCCACCGGGGCGCCGACCACGAGGAATTCGCCGAGCTGCACCGAGCGCTCGACGACGACACCGGCGAACGGGGTGCGCACCGTGGCCTGCCGCAGCGCCAGCCGCGCCTGCTCCAGCGCGACCTGGGCGGCGGCGACGTCCTGTTCCCGCATCCGCCGCTCGGCGCTCACCTGGTCGAGCTGCGAGCCGGAGATCCCGCCGTCGCGCACCAGCGCCGCGTAACGCGTCTCCTGGCGCCGCGAGAAGTCGAGCTGCGCGCGCAGCCGCGCGAGATCGGCTTCGGACTGCCTTTCGCGCAGGCGCAGCGGCGCGGTGTCGATTCGCGCGAGCACGTCGCCCGCGGCCAGCGTCGTGCCGACCTCGGCGACGTGGTCGACGCGGCCGCCGGTCTCGGCGGCGATCCGCGCATCCTCGCGACCCGCGACGCTGCCGGGCGACCAGTGCAGCGGCGCGAACCGGACCGCGACGGCCTGCGCCACCTCGACACGCACCGGCGGCGGTTCCGGCGCGACGACCGCGGCCGGCGCCGGGTCGGCGTCCGCGCGGGCGAAGGCGACGGCCGCGCACCCGGCGGCGACGGCGGCGGCGAGGACGAGGCGACGGAGGATGACGGACATGGCGGTACTCCCGGAATCAGACGGTTTCGATGGCGGGTCGGACGAAGCGCCGCGGTGCGCGGCGAGCCCGCCAGTCGGCCTGCAGGCCCGCGGCGAGGCGCATCAGCGCCGGCACCAGCACGACGGTGAACACGAGGGACAGCGCGACGCCGCCGACCGTGACCGCGGCCAGGCCGCGGTAGATCACCGCGCCCGGGCCCGGGTTCACGGCCATCGGCAACGCGCCGACGACGCCGGTGAGCGCGGCGATCAGGATCGGCCGCAGCCGCTGGTCGAGCGACTGCGCGATCGCGGCATCGAGCGCGAGGCCCCGGGCCTGCCCGGCGCGCGCCTGCGCGACCAGCAGGATCGCGTTGTTGATCACCATGCCCAGCAGCATGATGAAACCGATCATCGACAACAGGTCGAGCGTCTGCGGCGTGAACAGCTGCACCGCGCGCAGCCCGAGCACGCCGCCGAACACGGCCATCGGCAGCGTCGCCATCACGAACGCGCTGTCGCGCACGGAACGGAACAGCGCGGCCATCAGCAGGAACAGCACCAGCAACGCCATCGCGAAGTTGCCACCCATGCTCGCGACGATGCCTTCCAGCCGGTCGGCGCTGCCGGCGACACGCACGCCGGCGTCGGCCGGCAGCGCCGCGCGCAGCGCCGGCACGACGTCCTCCACGACGCCTTCCAGTGCTTCCTCGAGCGACAGCGCCGGGGGCGGGTCGACCGTCAGCGTCACCGTCCGGCGCCGGTCGACCCGGCGCAGCTGGCTCGGTGCCATCGTCGTCTGCAGCGACGCCAGCTCGCCGAGCGTCAGCACGCCGCCGAGCGGCGTCGCCAGCGGCGCGGCGGCGAAGCGCGCCGGATCGTCGCCGGCGGCGCCACCGCGCGCGGCGCGCAGGATGATGTCGAGCCGGCGGTCGCCATCGAAGTGCTCGCCCAGCCACGCGCCGTCACCGAGCACGCGCACGACCGTGCCGAGGTCGGGACGGCGCCAGCCGGCTTCCGCGAGGCGACGGTCGTCGGCGAGCACGCGCAGCTCGGGCTCGGTGGCATCCGCGCTCGGCCAGGCCTGCACGTTCGCGCCGGGGAACCTGTCCGCGAGCATCGTGCGGCCCCGCTCGGCGGCGGCGTTCAGCGCGTCTCCGTCCGCGTGCTGCAGGTGGATCGCGATCGCCCGCGCCGAGCCGCCGAACGCGCCGAACAGGTCGCCCTCGGCGACGAACGCGCGGGTGTCGGGCAGGTCGGCGACGACCTCGTCGCGGATGATGCGCTCCAGCTCGCCGATCCGCGCTTCGTCGACGACGCGCGCGCCGATCGTGCCGCCGTTCGGCCACAGGTTCAGGTACCAGTTCCTGAGTCGCGGCTCGCGCTCGCCGTCCATGAACGGGCGCATCCGCTCCAGCAGGACCGGCGCGAACTCGGCGTCGACGGTGCCCGGGCCCATGCCCGGCGGAAAGTTGAACCAGACGTCGACCGCGGCGCGCTTCACCGGGGGCAGGTAGTCGATCCGCGGCATCGCCAGCAGCGTCGCCAGCACCGGCGCGACCGCGAGGCCGAGCACCCACGCCCACTGCCGCCGCCGTGTCGACGTCGCGCGCAGGGTCCACGCCGTGAGTCGCGCGTAGCCGCCGTCGGTGCCGACCGAGCCCGCCCGCAGCCAGCCGCCCGCGGCCGCCGGCAGCACCGTCAGCGCCACCAGCAGCGATATGCCGACCGCGATCGCGATCGTCAGCGCGAGGTCGGCGAACAGCTGCCCTTCGGCGTCGCGCATGAAGATCACCGGCAGGAACACGGCGACGGTGGTCAGCGTCGACGCGAACAGCGCGCCGCCGACCTGCCCCGCGCCTTCGAGCGCGGCCTGCAGCGGCGGGCGGCCCTCGCCGCGCAGCCGCACGATGTTCTCGGCGACGACGACCGCCGCATCCATGACCATGCCGACCGCGAACGCGAGCCCGGCGAGCGAGATCACGTTGAGGCTGCGGCCGCCGAGCTGCAGCACGATGAACGTCGCCAGCAGCGAAATCGGGATCGCCGTGGCGATCAGCACCGTCGCCCGCACGTCGCGCAGGAACCACCACAGGCACCCGACCGCGAGCAGCACGCCGGCGCCGAGGCTGCCGGTCAGCAGCCCGATGGCCCGTTCGATGAACAGCGACGCATCGAAACTCTGCTCGATGCCGAGTCCGAGCGGCGCGAGCTCGCTTTCGCGCAGCGCGTCCACCACGCGTTTCACTTCGGTCAACGTACCCAGCACGTTCGCGCCCGATTCGCGACGGATGCGCAGGCCGATCGCCGGATTGCCGTTCTGGTACGCGAAGAACCGCTGCTCCGGGCGCTGCACCCGCACCGTCGCGACATCGGCGAGGCGGACCGGCTGCCCGTCGCGCCACAGCACGATCAGTTCGCCGAGGTCGGACGGCGCGTAGCGGCCGGCGAAGCGCAGCGTGTAGCGGCGGCGGCCGGCGTCGAAGCTGCCGCCGGAAACGTCGGTCGCGCGCCCGGCCACGTCGGCGATCTGCGGCAGCGTGACGCCGTAGGCGGCCGCCCGGTCCAGGTCGACGTCGATCGCCAGCTCGTCCGGCTCGCCGCCGTTGATGTCGACGCCGGCGACGCCGGGGATCGACGTGATCCGCGGCACGACGCGCTCCTCGATCAGCGGCCGGTAGTCGGCGATGTCGCCGGCCGTGCCGGGCAGCTTCTGCACGAAGAAGTAGGTCAGCGAGTCGTTGGCGCCGTCGGAGCCGAGCTCGACTCGCGGCGGGTCGGCGTCGCGCGGCAGCGGCGGCAGCCGGTTGAGGCGCGCCAGCACCTCGACCAGCGCCGCGTCCATGTCGGTGCCGACGGCGAACGTCAGGTCGATCGACGCGCCGCCCGCATTCGCGTTCGCGTCCATCTGCTCGATTCCGGCGATGCCTTCCAGCACCGATTCGATCGGCTCGACGATCTCGGCCTCCATCTCCTGCGGCGAGGCCGCGCGCCAGCCGGCATCGACCGACATCTGCGGCCGCTCGATGTCGGGGAACAGCTGCAGCGGCAGGTCGAGCAGCGCCAGGAGCCCGAACAGCGACACCAGCGCGACGACGACGGCGACGGCGGCGGGGTTCTTCAGGGCGGCTTCGGTGAGCTTCATCGCGGGCGGGCCGGGAACGGGTTCGGCCGCATCCTGCGCGCACGCCGCGGCCGCCGGCCATGCCTGAAGTCACGCGTCGCGCCGGGCCGTTCCGCCGCTGCGCCGAAGCGTGCGCGGACGGCGACTTTCAGCGCAGGAACGCCACCCGGTCGCGGTAGCTGCGCGAAAGCTTGATCTCGTGGCCGCAGTCGAGCTGCAGGAACTGCTCGCCGTTGTGGTGCGGCCGCAGCGACACCACGCGCCTGGCGTTCACCAGCGTCGAGCGGTGCACGCGCGGGAACTGGCGCGCGTCGAGCCGCGTCTCCAGGTCGCGCATCGTCGCCCGCAGCACCAGCGTTTCGGTGTCGGTGTGGATGCACATGTAGTCGCCGGCCGCATCGATCCAGCGCACCGTCGCGAGCTCGACGCGCACCGTGCGGCCGCCGTCGCGAATGGCGATGCGGTCGCTCGCGCCGAGCCGGCGTTCGCCCGGCGCCTGCAGCGCTTCCTCGAGGGTCAGCGCCGGCTTCCCGCTGAGATCGCCGAGCAGCTTCAGCAGCTGCTCGCAGTGCCGGCCCGCATCGCGGCGGTCCAGTTCCTCGCGGACGCGGAACAGCGCCTGGTGCAGCCGGCTGTCGTCGACGGGCTTCAGCAGGTAATCCACCGCACTGGCCTCGAACGCCCTGATCGCGTAGTGGTCGAACGCGGTGACGAACACGACGATCGGCAGCTGCGGCGCCGGAATGCCGCGCAGCGTCGCGAATCCGTCCACGCCCGGCATCTGCACGTCGAGGAACATCAGGTCGGGCTGGTGCGCCGACACGGCGGCGATGGCCGCGGCGCCATCGCCGCACATCCCGACGATCTCGACGTCGGGCTCGCCGGCGAGGCGCAGCTCCAGCCCGCGCCGCGCCAGCGGTTCGTCGTCGACGACGAGCGTGCGGATCATGCGCGTCACCCGCGTGGCGCCCCGCCGACATCGAACGGGATCGACAGCGTCACCGCGACGCCTTCGGGCCCGTGGCGGACGTCGACCGACTGCGCGTCGCCGTAGAGCACCCGCAGGCGCTCACGGGTGTTCTTCAGCCCGACACCGCAGCCATCGGCACCCGGCGGGGGCGCGTCGCCGTCGCCGGGACCGTTGTCCGCGACCTGCAGCACCAGCCGCTCGCCCTGTCGTCCGGCGGCGAGCGTCAGCCGGCCGCCTTCGACCCGCCGCGCGATCGCGTGCTTGATGGCGTTCTCCACGAGCGGTTGCAGCAGCAGGCTCGGCAGCAGCGCCGACCAGCACCCGGCGTCGATCCGCGTCTCGACCGACAGCCGCTCCGCGAAGCGCAGCTTCTCGATGCCGAGGTAGAGGTTCAGCGCGTCGAGTTCCTGCTTCAGCGTCACCCGCTGCATCGGGTCGGAATCGAGCGAATGGCGCAGGAACGAGCTCAGGCCCTGCACCATCCGGTTCGCGGTGTCGACGTCGCGGTCCAGCACGAGCGTCGAGATCGCGTTGAGCGTGTTGAACAGGAAGTGCGGGTTCAGCTGGTAGCGCAGCATCTTCAGCTGCGCCTGGTGCGCCATCGCGGTCGCCGCCAGCGCCTGCCGCGTCTGCTGCTGCCACTGGCGGTAGTACTTCAGGCCCACATACAGCCCGACCCAGCTCAGCACCACGTACAGATGGCCGGTCGCGTACGCGAAATACGCCAGCGTGCTGGTCGGCCGGCAGTCGGGGCACCAGTTCGAGTACAGCATGACGAACACGAGGCCGAGCAGCGTGGAGCCGGCGACGACGCAGGCGGCCGCGATCGGTACGAACGCCGCCGGCGGGCGGCCCCACGCGCGGCGCAGTACCGCGCGGATGCCGAGCGTCACGAGGAAGCCGGCGATGAAGATGCCCAGCGGCATCGGCCAGTAGCCGACCGGCTTGCCGTGCGCGAGCGCGGACAGATAGCTGACGAGGCCGTAGCCGACCCAGCCTCCGGTCTGCAGCCACCAGAAAAGGCGGCGGGCACGGATGTCGTCGGGCGTCGGCACGGGTTCGTCCTGTCGGAGGTAGCTCATGCTACGCCGCCGCTGCCGGCGTCCGGCACGGTCCGGCGTGCCGGAGGCACGCTTCGTCGCGCGGCGCTCAGCCGGCGGCGGCGGCGGCCGCGTGCGCCTCGATCGCGGCGGCGAGTTCTTCCGAGGTGACCGGCCCGAGGAACCGTTGCGCGACGCGACCGTCCGGGGCGATCAGGTAGGTCATCGGCAGGCCCCGCGGCGTCTCGAAATCGGCCGGCGGCGCGAACGTGTCGAGGATCGCCACGGGATAGCCGGCCGGGTGCGCGCGCAGGAAATCGCGCATCGCATCGGGCTCGATTTCCTCGTACGCCAGGCCGATCACGTCGACGTCGTCGCGCGCCGCGTCGAACGCGGTGAAATCCGGGATTTCCTTCAGGCACGGTTTGCACCACGTCGCCCAGAAATTGACGACGACCCATTTCCCGCGGCGCGCCGCCAGGTCGAACACGCCGTCGTCGAGCGTGTCGATCACGAGCGTCGGATGCACCGGCGGGCCGGCCTCCGGTGCGGCCGGTCCGGACCCCGCGTCGGCGGACGATTCCGGCGGCGCGGGCGTCGACGCGGCCGTGTCGGGCGAAGACGCCGCGCTTTCCCGCGCGGAGTCGGGCATGGGATCGGCGCCGCAGCCGGCCAGGAGCAGCAGGGGCGGCAGCAGCCACGCGGAGACCTTCTTCATCGGTTCGACAACTCCGGATGCGGGGGAAAGAAACTGCCGACCGTACGGGCCAGCGGATCGTGCAGCGGGGACCGCAGGTGCTCGAGCGCGCAGGTGGCTTCGCGACCGATCGGGTCGTCGAATCCCGGCAGCTCCATGTCGCCCCCCGGCACGCGCAGCAGCAGGCCTTCGTGCAGTTCGCCGAGCGTCACCGCGTCGAGGTCGCGGCTGAGCATCCACGCGCCGTCCTCGGCGCGGCGGACGATGTTCAGGTCGCACAGCCCGGACAGCATCTGCTGCAGGAGCTCGTCGGTGAGCATCGGCTCGCACTGCTGGATCTCGACCAGGTGCAGACCGAGGCCGCCGCGGCGCGCGTGGTTCAGCCGACCCAGCAGGCGCAGATAACCATAGAGTTCCGTGCCGGGCGGCAGCCGGAGGGCCCGCGGCTGGTAACGGAACGCCGACAGCGACGCCGCCAGGCTGGCGCCGAGCAGCACCACGACCCAGCTCAGGTACACCCAGATCAGGAAGATCGGCGCGACCGCGAGCGTGCCGTAGACGCGCTCGTAGGTCGGCACGCCGGCCAGGTACGCGGCGAACGAGTGCTTGGCGACTTCGAACAGCACGGTGGCGAACAGGCCGCCGAGCAGCGCGAAGCGGAACGGCACCGTGCGGTGCGGGATCTGCCAGTACGCGACGGTGAACAGCGCCAGTTCCACCAGGTTCGGCAGCAGCGTCAGCAGGCGCTGGCTCAGCGGCATCGTCTCGACGCGCGACAGCCCCGGCAGCGCGAACAGATACGACGTGACCGCGAGGCTGCCCACCGCCACCAGCGTGCCGAGCGTCAGCAGCGTCCAGTACATCAGGAAGCGGCTGAGCTTCG
>CBIHMN010000008.1:0-18080 GCA_966211005.1 uncultured Arenimonas sp. | reverse complement strand
CGTTGCCCGGGATCGGGTAGTCGACCAGCGCCGGGTCGTAGTTGGTGTCGACCACGGCGACGACCGGGATGCCGAGCTTGCGGGCTTCCTGCACGGCGATGTTCTCGTGGCCGATGTCGATCACGAACAGCGCGTCGGGCAGGCGGTTCATGTCCTTGATGCCGCCCAGCGAGGCTTCCAGCTTGTCGCGCTCGCGGCGCAGGCCGAGCACTTCGTGCTTGACCAGCTTCTCGAACGTGCCGTCGGTCTCCGCGGCCTCGAGTTCCTTCAGGCGGGCGACCGACTTCTTCACCGTCGCGAAGTTGGTCAGCGTGCCGCCGAGCCAGCGCATGCTCATGTACGGCATGTTGCAGCGGATGCCTTCTTCCTTGATCGACTCGCGCGCCGAGCGCTTCGTGCCGACGAACAGGATGGTGCCGCGCTTCTGCGCGATGCCCGAGATGAAGTTCATCGCGTCCGTGAACAGCGGCAGCGTCTTCTCGAGGTTGATGATGTGGATCTTGCCGCGGGCGCCGAAGATGTACGGGCTCATCTTCGGGTTCCAGTAACGGGTCTGGTGGCCGAAGTGCACGCCGGCCTCCAGCATCTGGCGCATGGTGATCTGGGACATCGGATATTCCTTTCGCGAACGGGAGCCGGCCGCGCGTGGCGGCGTCGAAGCTCCGGGGTTGGGCCTCCACCAGGCTGCCGTCTCGAACCGCGGACCGGTCGGAACCGGATCCGGGCACCCCGGGACGGGGGATGGCCTGGTGTGTGTATTCGCCGGTGACGCCCGGCGTGGGCGGCTCGGCCGGACGAGCCGGTTTCGAGCCGCGGGATGATAGCAGGCTGGCCGAATCCCGGGCAAGCAGGGATAATCGCCCGCATGAACATCACCGTGAAATCCCCGGCCGACATCGAGAAGATGCGGGTCGCCGGCCGGCTCGCCGCCGAGGTCCTGCAGGTCGTCGCCCCGCATGTGAGGCCCGGGGTCAGCACCGCCCAGCTCGACCGCATCTGCCACGACCACATCGTGAACGTGCAGGGCGCGGTGCCGGCCAACGTCGGCTACAAGGGCTTCCCGGCGACGATCTGCACGTCGGTGAACAACGTCATCTGCCACGGCATCCCGAGCGACACCAAGGTCCTGAAGGACGGCGACATCGTCAATATCGACGTCACCGTGATCAAGGACGGCTGGCATGGCGACACCAGCCGGATGTATTTCGCCGGCACCCCGTCGGTGAAGGCGAAGCGGCTGGTCGACGTCACCCGCGAGGCGATGTTCCGCGGCATCCGCACGGTGCGTCCGGGCGCGACGCTCGGCGACATCGGCCACGCCATCCAGCAGTTCGCCGAGGGCGAGCGCTTCACCGTCGTGCGCGAATACTGCGGCCACGGCATCGGCCGCGTGTACCACGAGGATCCGCAGGTGCTGCACTACGGGCAGCCGCAGACCGGCGTGGTGCTGCAGCCGGGCATGACGTTCACGATCGAGCCGATGATCAACGAGGGCAGCCGCCACACCCGCCTGCTCAACGACGGCTGGACCGTGGTGACGCGCGACAAGTCGCTCTCGGCGCAGTGGGAACACACGGTGGCGGTGACCGAAGACGGCGTCGAGATCCTGACGCGCGTGCCCGGCGACGACAACGACCTGTGACCGCGCCGGGCCGATGAGCGCCGCGCCCGCCGCTTCCGCCGTCCCGTTGCCCGCCGCGCTCGCCGCGGCCGACGACGCTCCCGCGTGGCGCGAGGCCGCGCGCGCCGGGCTGGCGGCGATGCGGACGGACCTGGGCCGGCGATTCGATGCCGGCGAGGCCGTCGAGCGCCTCATCGACGCCTGCCGCACGGCGACCGACACCGTCGTGCGCGACGCGTGGGCGCGCGGCATTCCGGCCGACGCGCCGCTGCAGCTGCTGGCGACCGGCGGCTATGGCCGCGCCGAGCTGTACCCGCAGTCCGACATCGACCTGCTGGTGCTCGCCGAACCGGACGCGCAGCAGGCGCACGCGGCGGCGATCGGCGCGTTCTTCGCCGCGCTGTGGGACGCCGGCCTGCAGACGAGCCATGCGGTGCGTTCGATCGACGAGTGCGTCGACGCCGGGCGGGCCGACATCACGGTGCTGACGTCGCTGCTCGAGTGCCGCGTGCTCGCCGGCGACGCGGAGGCATTGCCGGCGCTGGCCGCGGCGATCGCGCCGCCGGCGCTGTGGCCGCCGTCGGCGTTCTTCGACGCCAAGCGCGACGAATACCGGCAGCGCCACGCGCGCTTCCACGACACCGCGCACAACCTCGAGCCGAACCTGAAGGAAGGGCCGGGCGGCCTGCGCGACCTGCAGACCGTGACGTGGATGGCGATGCGCCTGTACGGCGTGCCCGGCCTGCCGTCGCTGGTGCCGCTCGGGCTGCTCGGCGAAGACGAATGCGCGAGCCTGCAGCGCGAATGGCGCGTGCTGGCGAAGCTGCGTTTCGGCCTGCACCTGCTCGCCGGCCGGCGCGAGGAACGGCTCGGGTTCGACCACCAGAAGGCGCTCGCGGCGATGCTCGGGCTGCGCGACGAGCACGGCGACAACCTCGCGGTCGAACAGATGATGCAGGCGTTCTTCCGCGCCGCGGCGACCGTGATGCGCATCGCCGAGCGGCTGCTGCAGCGCTTCGAGGAGCAGCTGTCGGCGCCCGAGGCGCCGAAGCCCGCCGGCGACGGCTATGTGCTGCGCCACGGCTACCTCGCGATGTCCGACCCGGACGCGCTGCGCGCCGGCCTCGCGCCGATGCTGGCGCTGTTCGCGGCGTGGGACGCCGTGCCCGCGGCCCGCGGCCTGCATTCGGAGACGGCCCGCGCGCTCGGCGAATCGCTGCGCGCGATCGCGCCGTACGACGCGCAGCCGGCCGGGGTGCGCCAGGCGTTCCTCGAACTCCTGCAGTCGCCCGGCGCGGTGGCGACGCTGACCCGGATGGCGCGGCTCGGCGTGCTCGGCCGCTACCTGCCGGCATTCGGCCGCGTGTCGGGGCGGATGCAGTACGACCTGTTCCACGTCTACACGGTCGACCAGCACACGCTGACCGTACTCGCGCACATGCAGGGCTTCGCGCGGGGACCCGACGAGCGTTTCGCGATCGCGCACGAAGTGCTGCCGCGGCTGCGCAAGCCGCACCTGCTGCTGCTGGCGGGGCTGTTCCACGACATCGCGAAGGGCCGCGGTGGCGACCATTCCGAGCAGGGCGCGATCGACGCGCGCGCGTTCGCCGAGGCGCATGCGCTGCCGGGCACCGACGCCGACCTGGTGGCGTGGCTCGTCGAGCAGCATCTGCTGATGTCCGTGACCGCGCAGAAGCAGGACGTGTCCGACCCCGAGGTCGTGGCGCGCTTCGCCGGCAAGGTCGCCGACCGCGAGCACCTCGATTACCTGTACCTGCTCACCTGCGCCGACATCGCCGGCACCAGCCCGAAGCTCTGGAACGCGTGGAAGGACCGGCTGCTCGCCGACCTGTACGCCGCGACGCGGTTCGCGCTGCGCCGCGGGCTGGAGAACCCGGTCCACGCCGACGAACTGGTCGCCGAGACGCGGGCGCTGGCGACGGCGCGGCTGCTCGAGGGCGGGATCGACGCCGCGGCGATCGACGCGCTGTGGCGCGGCTGGCCCGACGCCGCGTTCCTGCGCTACCGGCCCGAACAGATCGCCTGGCAGACCGCCGCGCTCGCCGGCCACGACGCCGGCGCCACCGTCGTGCGCGCGCGCCGGCACCCGCAGGGCGGCGGCCTGGAGGTGTTCGTGCGCACGCCCGACCGCGACGGCGTGTTCGCGGCGCTGGTCGCCACGCTCGACCGGCTCGGATTGAACGTGCTCGAGGCGCGGGTGCTGGGCACCGACGACGGCCACGCGCTCGACGGCTTCCAGGTGCTGCCCGCGCCCGGTCACGCGCCGGAGCCGGCCGACGTGGAAGCCGCGCTGGCCGCCGCGCTGCGCGATCCGGCCCGCGTGCGTCCGCCGCGTCGTGCGGCGCCGCGGCAGCTGCGGCATTTCCGCGTCGCGGTGCGCGTCGATTTCGACACGCTCGCCGACGGTCGCCGCACGCGCATGAGCCTGGTCTGCACCGATCGCCCGGGTCTGCTGGCCGGCATCGCGCAGGTGCTGCGCCAGCGGCGGCTGCGCGTGCACGACGCGCGCATCGCCACCTTCGGCGCGAAGGTCGAGGACATCTTCCTGCTGTCGGACGAGCGCGACCTCGCGATCGACGCGCAGGCGCTGGACGAACTGCGCGCGGCCATCGTGGCCCGCGTCGACGGAGAGGAATGACATGGCGAAGAAGAAGGGCGCGACCGACCAGCTGCAGGCGATCATCGAGGACGCGTTCGAGCGCCGGGCGACGCTGAGCGTCGCCGAGATCGAAGGTTCGACGCGGCCGGCGGTGGAAGAGGCGATCGCGCTGCTGGAATCGGGCAAGGCGCGCGTCGCCACGCCGTCGGGCGGGAAGTGGGAGGTGCAGGAATGGCTGAAGAAGGCCGTGCTGCTGTACTTCCGCGTCAACGACATGGCGCTCGTCGAAAGCTACCCGGCCCCGTTCTGGGACAAGGTGCCGCTGCGTTTCGAAGGCTGGGACGACGGCGATTTCCGCGATCTCGGCGCGCGCATCGTGCCCGGCGCGATCGTCCGCGCCGGCGCGCACATCGGCAAGGACGCGGTGCTGATGCCGAGCTTCGTGAACATCGGCGCGCATGTCGGCGCGGGCACGATGGTCGACACGTGGGCCACCGTCGGTTCGTGCGCGCAGGTCGGCAAGCGCTGCCACCTCAGCGGCGGCGCCGGCATCGGCGGCGTGCTGGAGCCGCTGCAGGCGAGCCCGACGATCATCGAGGACGACTGCTTCATCGGCGCGCGCGCCGAGGTCGTCGCAGGCGTCGTCGTGGAGAAGGGCAGCGTGATCGGCATGGGCGTGTTCCTCGGCCAGTCGACGCGGATCTACGACCGCGCGACCGGCACGATCGGCTACGGCCGGGTGCCGGCGGGCAGCGTCGTCGTGTCCGGGTCGCTGCCGGCCGCCGACGGCAGCCATTCCCTGTACTGCGCGGTGATCGTCAAGCGCGTCGACGCGAAGACGCGCGCGAAGACGTCGGTGAACGAGCTGCTGCGCGGGGCCGTGGAATGAATCTGCGTGGTCCCGTCGCCGCGGCCCTGCTGCTGGCGACCGCCGCCGTGCAGGCCGCCGTCGACCTCGCGCCGTTCCTGCGGCGCGACGGCTTCGGCGACATCGCGCTGTCGCCCGACGGCGTGCACTACGCCGCCAGCGTCGTGCGCGAGGACCGCACCGTGCTGGCGGTCGTGCGGCGTGCCGACCGCGAGACCGTCAACGGCTTCTCGATGGGCGCGCACGTGCACGTGACCGGGTTCGAATGGGTCGACGACGGTCGCCTGCTGGTGTCGGTGGCCGAACGCTTCGGGGTGCTGGAGACGCCGCTGTCGACGGGCGAGCTGTTTCTCGTCGACACGAAAGGTTCGCGGGCCCGGCTGCTCATCGGTTTCCGCGCCGGGGACGCGGACCGCGGCGACGCCGTGACCGCCGCGCGGTTCTCGACCCGGCCGGTCCACGCGACGCTGCTGCACCGCCTCCCGGACCAGCCCGATCACGTGCTCGTCGAGGTCTGGCCGATGGAAGACGTGCCGCGGACGCGCGTCGAACGGATGAACCTGCGGACCGCCGCGCGCACGGTCATCGCCGAATCGCCGGTGCCGCGCGCGACGTTCGCCGCCGACCATGCGGGCCGCGTGCGCCTCGCCGTCGGGGCCGGCGAAGACAACGTATCGCGCCTTTATCACCGCACCGACGACGCCGCGCCGTGGGTGCTCGTGAACGACGAGGCGCGCAGCGGCGTCCGTCAGTTCCCGCTCGGCTTCGCGGCCGACGACGTGACGGCCTATCTGGAAGTGGAACAGGCGTCCGGCCCGAACGCCGTCGTCGCCTGGAACAGCCGCACCGGCGAATCCCGCACGGTGGCGCGCGACGCGACGCATGATCCGCACGCGCTGCTGCACTCCCCGGGCGTGCGCCGCGAGCCGGTCGGCGTGCTCGTGGACGGCGGCGGCCTGCGTGCCGCGTATTTCGCGCCGTCATCCAAGGCGGCCACGCTCTACGCGCGGTTGGAGAAGGCGTTCGGCGGCGACCCCGTGCGCATCGGTTCCGGCACCGACGACGGGACGCAGGTGATCGTCGAAAGCGCGACGGCATACAACCCGGGCGACTTCTTCCTGTTCGACATCCCGAGCGGCAAGGCCGAACGCATCCTCAGTCGGCGCGAGTGGCTCGAGCCGCGCCGCGCCGCCGAGGTCGTGCCGGTCGCACTGGAGGCGCGCGACGGACTCGCGATCGACGGCCTGCTGACGCGTCCCCGCGGCACGGCCGGTGCGCTGCCGATGGTGGTCCTGGTCCACGGCGGCCCGTTCGGGGTCGCCGATGGCTGGCGTTTCGACGACGACGCCCAGCTGCTGGCCCGCGCGGGCTATGCGGTGCTGCAGGTGAACTACCGCGGTTCCGGCGGGCGCGGCCGCGCGTTCCTGCAGGCGGGCGCGCGTGAATGGGGCCGCGCGATGCAGGACGACATCACCGACGCCACGCGCTGGGCGATCGCGCAGGGCCACGCGCTGGCGGGAAAGGTCTGCCTGGTCGGCGCCAGCTACGGCGCCTACGCGGCGATGGCCGGCCTCGCGCGCGAGCCGGCGCTCTACGCCTGCGGTGTCGGCTACGTCGGCGTCTACGACCTGGAGCGCATGGCCCGCGAGCGTCGCCGCGACAATGCATCGACCGCGCTCTGGTCTGACGAATGGGTAGGCGCCGCCGGCTCGCTGGGGCCGGTGTCGGCCACGACGCTCGCGTCGGCGATCCGCGCGCCCGTGCTGCTGGTCGCCGGTGGCCGCGACGCGGTGGCGCCGCCGGTGCACACGCGCGACATGCAGAAAGCGCTGGAGAAGGCGGGGGTGAAGGTGGAGGCGCTGTACGTCCCGTCGGAAGGGCACGGCTTCTTCGCCGAGGCGCACCGGCGCGACTACTACCAGCGACTGCTCGATTTCCTCGCCCGCCATCTCGGCGGGGAGCGCGCGGCATGACCCCGGCGGCGGACCGTGGCGGGGTTCACGGATCCGCGCGGCGGTGCCCGCGGGGCGCTGGCGGGACGGGGCTGGTTTCGGCGATAGTCCCGCGGTCGTCAACCCAGGGGAAAACCATGCGTTCGAGTTCGCTGGCTGCCGTCGCGGCGGCGGCACTGGCCGGGATCGGTCTGTTCGCGTCCGGCCACGCATCGGCGGCGGTGATGCCGGTGGACGTGACGCCGTATTCGGCGCCGGCGCGCTTCGGCGACGTGACGATTTCTCCCGACGGCCGCCATCTCGCGGTGACCGTGGTGCACGAAGACCGCACCGGCGTCGCGATCCTCGAACGCGAGACGCAGGAGATCGTGGTGCAGCGGGCGATGGGTCGCGACACGCACGTCACCGGCATCGCGTGGGTTTCCGACGAACGCATCCTGTTCTCGCTCGCGCAGAAATTCGGCACGGTGGACCAGCCGTCGCCGACCGGCGAGCTCTTCACGATGACGATCGACAGCCCGCGCGACCGCCTGCTGGTCGGCGCGCGGTTCCAGGGCAGCGGCGGTCTCGTCGGCGCGTCGAAGGAAGACCAGTCGGTCGCGGCGTACCTGGTCGACGACCTGCCGGAAAACGACGACGAAGTGCTGGTGACGATCGTGCCGTACAGCCGCGACCCGGTGACCACGGTCGAGCGCATGAACGTGCGGACCGGGCGTCGCGTCGTGGTCGGCCGCGCGCCGGTCGCGCGCGCGATGTTCGTCACCGATCACGCGCATCGCGTGCGATTCGCGCGCGGCAGCGACGCCGACAACCACAGCCGTCTCTACCACCGCGCCGACGACGACGCGGAGTGGGTGCTCGTGAACGACGAGGCGAAGACCGGGGTCGTCGAATCGGCGATCGGGTTCTCGCCGGGCGACCGCATCGCGTGGCTGCAGGTCGAGCGCGAGCGCGGCCCCGATGCGATCGTCGCGTACGACACGGTGTCGGGCGACCGCAAGCAGGTGCTCGCGCACGACACGGTCGACCCGGGCGTGATCCTCTACTCCGGCGGCGCCGACCCGGCCCCGGTCGGCGTCCAGTATTCCGGCGCGCGCTTCGACTACGGTTTCTTCGATCCGGGATCGGTCGACGCCGAACGGTACCGGATGCTGCTCGCGGCGTTCCCGGGCCAGGCGCCTTTCATCACGTCGACGACCGCCGACGGCCGGCTCGCGGTGGTGCAGGTGGTCGGGCTGCGCCAGCCCGGCGAGTTCTACCTGTTCGACACCACGACCAAGGCCGCGTCGTTCCTGCTGCGTCGTCGCGAAGGCGTGCCCGCGGACGCCGGCGACGTGCGCGGCATCACCGTCACCGCGCGCGACGGCATGAAGCTGCACGGCTACCTGACGACGCCGGCCGGATCCGGCGGCCGCGACCTGCCGCTGGTGGTGTACCCGCACGGCGGCCCGTTCGGCGTGCACGACGCGCTGGGCTACGACCCGCACGTGCAGCTGATGGCCAAGGCCGGTTACGCGGTGCTGCAGATCAACCATCGCGGCTCGTCCGGCTACGGCCGGGCCTATCACCAGGCCGGCGCGCGCGAATGGGGCCGCAAGCTGCAGGACGACCTGACCGATGCGACGCGCTGGGCGATCGACCAGGGCGTCGCGGACGCCGACCGGATCTGCATCTACGGCGCGAGCTACGGCGCCTACGCGGCGCTGCACGGCGTCGCCACGCAGCCGCGGCTGTACCGCTGCGCGGTCGGCTACGTCGGCGTCTACGACCTGGCGATGATGGTGCGACCCGAATCGCGCCAGTCGCACGGGCGCCAGCGCTGGATGGACGAATGGATCGGGTCCGCGGCCGACGTCGCGCCCTATTCCGTCACGACGATGGCCGACCGCATCGAGGTGCCGGTGTTCCTCGCCGCCGGCGGCGCCGACCGCATCGCGCCGATCGAGCATTCCGAGAAGATGGAAACCGCACTGCGCGAGGCCGGCGTGCCGGTCGAGACGCTGTACCACGACAGCGAGGGGCACGGCTTCTACACCGTCGCCCACCGCCGCGAATTCGACACCCGACTGCTCGCGTTCCTCGCGAAACACATCGGCGGCGCGCCGCCGGCACAACCCGGAGAGACACCCTGATGCACGTTCATCTGTTCCGCCCCGCCGCCGCCGCGCTGCTGCTGGCGCTGCCGCTGATCGCGGTCCCGGCCCCCGCCTTCGCGCAGGGCGCGCCGGCCGCCGCCGCGGTCGACCTGACGCCGTTCCTGCGCAAGGACACCTTCGCCGAGATCGTGCTGTCGCCGAACGGCGAATACCTCGCGGCGACGGTGCCGCTGGAAGACCGCACCGGCCTGGTGATCATGCGCCGCGCCGACAAGGAGGTGACCGCGCGCTTCACGCTCGGCCGCGACACGCACATCGGCGACATGGTCTGGGTGAACGACGAGCGCGTGCTCGTCTCGATCGCCGAGGCGTTCGGCACGGAAGACAAGCCGTCGGCGACCGGCGAGCTGTTCGGCGTCGATGCCGACGGCAAGAACCAGCGGATGCTGGTCGGCTACCGCGCCGAGATCAACACGCAGGCCTCGCGCCTGAACACCGCCAATGCCGACGCCGTGTTCGCGACGCTGGTCGACGAACTGCCGGCCGAGGAGAACCACGTGCTCGTCGCGGTGACGCCGTTCGTGCCCGATCCGCATACGCGACTCGAGCGGATGGACGTGCGCAACGGCAAGCGCACGCCGGTCACCCGGGTCGCGGGCAAGTACGCCGGCTTCGTCACCGACCACGCCCATCGGGTCCGTGTCGCCGTGGGCTCCGGCAAGCTCAACCAGAGCCTGCTGTTCTATCGCGCCGACGACGACGCGAAGTGGGAAATCGTCAACGACGAGCTGGAGAGCGGCCTGGTCGAGACGCCGATCGGCTTCTCGGCGGACGACCGCGTCATCTTCCTGCAGTCCGAGCGCGCCGGCGGCCCCGACGCGATCGTGACGTGGGACACCGTCACCGGCGAGCGGAAGGAAGTGGCACGGCACGCGAGCCACGATCCGTACGACATCCTCTACGGCCTGGGCGAGAGCAAGGTGCCGGTCGGCGTGCGCTACGACACCGGCCCGGTGGCGGAGACCGTCTACTTCGGCGACCCCGCGGGTGACGCGCGGGTCCACAGGATGCTCGACAAGGCGTTCAACGGCCTCGACGCGACGGTGACCTCGACCACGCGCGACGGTGGTCTCGCGCTGGTGCTGGTCGAGCACGCGACCAGCCCCGGCGATTTCTTCCTGTTCGATGTCGCGAACAAGAAGGCCGACCTGCTGCTCAGCGCCGCCAGCTGGCTCGACCCGGCGACGATGGGCGCCGTGCGGGCCGTGTCGCTGAAGGCGCGCGACGGCCACATGCTGCACGGCGTGCTGACGCTGCCGCCGGGCAGCGACGGCAAGGGCCTGCCGATGGTGGTGAACCCGCACGGCGGTCCGTTCGGCCTGCGCGACGACTTCGAGTTCAACAGCGAGGCGCAGCTGCTGGCGCACGCCGGCTACGCGGTGCTGCAGGTCAACTTCCGCGGCTCCGGCGGCTACGGCCGCGATTTCCACGAGGCCGGCGCCCGCCAGTGGGGCAAGCTGATCCAGGACGACATCACCGACGCGACGAAGTGGGCGATCGCCGAGGGCATCGCCGATCCGCGCCGGGTCTGCATCTACGGTGGCAGCCACGGCGGCTACGCGTCGCTGATGGAGCTGGCGCGCGATGCGTCGCTGTATCGCTGCGGCGTCGGCTACGTCGGCGTCTACGACCTCGACCGGATGATCGCCGAGGATTCGAGCGACAGCGCGTCGAGCGCCGAATTCCACCGCCAGTGGACCGGCGTGAAAGGGAAGATGGCCGACGTGTCGCCGGTGAACTTCGCCGAACGCGTCAAGGCCCCGGTGTTCCTCGCCGCCGGCGGCGAGGACCGCATCGCGCCCGTCGAGCACACGCGGGCGATGGAGCGCGCGCTGCGCAAGGCCGGCGTGCCGGTCGAGACGCTCTATTTCAAGAACGAGGGCCACGGCTTCTACACCGACGAGCATCGCCGCGAGTACTACGCGAAGCTGCTGGACTTCCTGTCGCGTCACATCGGCGGCGCGAAGGCGGCCGGCGGCGTGCGCGCGTCCGGGGACTGACCGCGCGATGCCGACGCTCTACGGCCTCGACGCCTGCGACGCCTGCCGCAAGGCGCGGAACTGGCTCCGCCGGTTCGAGATCGCGCACGATTTCGTCGACCTGCGGGCGCAGCGGCAGACGCCGGAAACACTGAAGGCGTGGTCGGCACAGGTCGGCGGCTGGGACAAGCTGGTCAACAGGGCCTCGACCACGTGGCGGCAACTGCCCGCCGCGCGCAAGGCACCGGCCAGCGATCCGGAATGGACCCTGCTGCTGAAGGAGTACCCGGCGCTGGTGAAGCGCCCGGTGCTCGTCGCCGACGACGGCACGGTGTCCGTGGGGTTCACCGACAACGCGTACAAGCTGCGCTTCGGCATCCGGAAATGAACGACGTCGTCGCCCTCGCGAAGACGCTGATCGCCCGGCCGTCGGTGACGCCCGACGACGCCGGCTGCCAGGACCTGATCGCCGCGCGGCTGCAGGCGGCCGGCTTCCGATGCGAGCGTCTCGATTTCGGCGACGTGCGCAATCTCTGGTGCGAGCACGGCGACGGCGGCGAGGTGCTGGTCTTCCTCGGCCACACCGATGTGGTGCCGCCGGGTCCGCGCGAGGCGTGGCGCAGCGATCCGTTCGTGCCCACGGAACTCGACGGGCATCTGTACGGCCGCGGCGCCGCCGACATGAAAGGCAGCGTCGCCGCGTTCGTCGTGGCGCTGGAGCAGTTCGTCGCCGCGCATCCGCGGCACCCGGGCACGATCGCGCTGCTGCTGACCTCGGACGAGGAGGGCGACGCGATCGACGGCGTGCGCCGCGTCGCCGACCACTTCCGCGCGAGCGGCCGGCGCATCGACTACTGCGTCACCGGCGAGCCCTCGTCGAAGGAAGTGTTCGGCGACCTGCTTCGCGTCGGCCGTCGCGGCACGCTCAGCGGCTATCTCACCGTGCACGGCGTGCAGGGCCACGTCGCGTACCCGGAAAAAGCGCTCAACCCGATCCACGCGGCGCTGCCGGCACTGGCCGAGCTCGCCGCGCGCCGCTGGGACGAGGGCACCCCGGTGTTTCCGGCGACCAGCTTCCAGCTGTCCAATCTCCACGCCGGCACCGGCGCGAACAACGTGATCCCGGGTACCTGCGAAGCGGTGTTCAACTTCCGCTACCACCCCGGTTGGCAGGCGCCGGCGCTGGAAGCGGAGACCGAAGCGGTGCTGCGCGCGCACGGCCTGCGTTTCGACCTGCGCTGGCATCGCGGCGGCGAACCGTTCCTGACCGGCGAAGGCCGGCTGCGCGCCGCGGCCCGCGCCGCGCTCGCCGAAGTCTGCGGTACGGTCCCGGACGAAAACACCGGCGGCGGCACCTCGGACGCCCGCTTCATCGCGCCCCTCGGCGCCGAGGTGGTGGAGCTGGGGCCCATCAACGCCAGCATCCACAAGGTCGACGAGCACATCGCGCTGGACGAGCTGGAGCGCCTCCCCGCGCTCTATCTCGCCGTGGCGCGGCACGTGCTGCCCGCCTGAGCCTCCCGCACTCCCTCCCGGTGTCCTAGGCGGCGACGTCGACGTCGGCCGGCAGCGGCCGCGACGTACCGCTCGATGCTTTCAGCTCGCGCAGGATGCCGAGCACCTCGCGGTGCACGGCCTGCATCCCGTCGCCGCGCGCGTGCCGCGTCTCGTGATAGACGACCGCCAGCCACAGCGCGACGCTGCGCATCCGCAGCTGCACCGCGCGATCGGTCGCGCGTCGGGCCATCGTGTCGGCCACGGGCGTCCACGGCCGATAGGGCACCGGCTCGGCATCGCCGTGCAGATGCGGCAGCGGCAGCGCCGCGGCGGTTCTGATCTCGTACAGGGTGTGGTCGGCGGTGGTGCGCCGCTGGTCGGCGGTCATCGCCAGCACCGCCGCGCGCACGACGGCGGCCTGGCGGGAAAGCATCAGCCGACGGTAGTGCGTCAGCAGCGAAACGAGCATGTCCATCAAATCCACCTCGGCCGGTTGTGGCCGTGGCGGGTCGCTCCCCCTGACGTCGACCCGCACGCCGGCTGCACCGGCGGAGCGTGCCGGGCAGTGCACCGGGTGTACTCCGAAACGTGACGGAAGTCAGCCCCCATGTCGCGAACCGTGCGCGCGATCACGGTTCCGGCTGCAGCAGCAGCCGGTGTTGCCGGTCGCCCGGCAGGAACGGCGCGGCGTCGCCGCGCACCCACGCGGCATGGCCGGCGCCCCAGAACGGCGACAGGGGGTGGCCGCTCTGGCCGCCGGGCATCTGCACGATGCCGTCCGCTTCGTGGCCGGGCGCGACCACCATCCGCTGGCTGGCGCCGAACGCCGGGGCCTGCACGCGCGGCATGTTGCCGTCACCGGGCAACGGGTCGGCGGGCATGCACAGCGCCGACCGCGCGAAGGCGGGCAGCGCCCCGGCGTGTGGATGACAGATCGCCGCCGTTTTGGCTTCGCCCCACGTGCGCCCGGCCAGCGGACCGTCCGCTTCGAGCCGCGTGCGGACCGCGACGGCGGCGTCGGCCAGCAGCGCGTCCCAGCTGTCGTGGTCGCGCGGCAGCAGGTGGGCCGGCCGCTGCTGCAGCAGCGGCCACGCGATGGCCTCGAGCTGAGGCAGGTCGGGCATCACGAATTCGTCGGCGAGCGCGGCGCGCGCCGGCGCCATCAGCCCGTCGCGGATGCGCTCGATCACCGCCAGCCGCCATGCGCGCACGATGCGGTAGCCGGCCGACGCCGGATCGGCGCGCCCGTTCCAGTCCGCCGTCGCGGCCGCGAGCGCGTCGAGCGCGGCATCGTCGCCGCGTGCCGCTTCGGCGACCAGCAGGTCCTTCCAGCGGGCGAGGAACAGCGCACGGTCGTCGAGCTGGATCGCGAGCAGGTCGGCTTCGGTGAAGCGCGCCTTCGCGCGCAGGCCGTCGCGGATCTGCTTCGCGCGCGCGCCGTTCGCATAGCCGGCGTCACCGACCAGCGCCAGCGCGTCGCCGTCGACCACGCGTGCGTTCGCGGTCCACAGGCGGCCGTCGGGCGGGTCGACCACGCTCGGGTTCTCGGTCGGCGCCAGCCAGCGCGTCCAGCGGCACGGCGTGTCGACGACCAGCGGCGCGCGCGGCGCGCAGTCGCCGGAACGCTCCGGGATCTGGCCGGTGAGCCGCCACGCGATGCGGCCGCCGGCGTCGGCCACGAGCAGGTTCTGCGCCGGGATGCCGGCGACGTCGGCCACCGCGAGCGCCTCGTCGAGGCCGCCCGCGCGCGCCATGTCGGCGAGCGCGAAATTCAGCGCGCCGGGCAGCTGCGCGGTCCATCGCAGCGCCAGCGCGTCCCCGTCGGGGAGGTCGTGCACGATCGGCCCCCAGCGCGTGTCGCGCACGACGAAGTCCACCGGCTCGCCGCCGAGCACCTCGATGCGTTCGGTGGTCGTGCGCAGCGCCGCCTGGCCCTCGGGCACGTAGTAGCGGTCGTGCTGCTCGCGGCTCCATTCGACGCGGTGGAAGTCGAGCCAGTCGCCGTAGCTGTTGGTGAAACTCCACGCGACATGCCCGTTGCTGCCGACGATCACCGCGGGAATGCCGGGCAGGGTGAACCCGGCGACATCGACGCGGCCGCCGGGCGCACGCGCATCGGGATAGCGCAGCCGCGCGCGGAACCAGAGGTTCGGCGCGCGCAGCCCGAGATGCATGTCGCCGGCGAGGATCGCGCGGCCGTCGCCGGTGAGCGTGCCGGCGACCGCGAAATTGTTGCTGCCGGGCGCCGCCGGTTCCGCGTGTTCGATGCGCGTGCCCGGGGCCGCCGGTACCGGCAGCTGGCGCAGGTCGAGTTCGGCCGCGGTGGGCAGCCGCGCCGGACCGCGCGCGTCCCCGACCAGCGGGGCATCCCACGCGCTGCCGTCGACGGCGACGAGCGCGAACAGCGCCGGCGGCACCACCTCGCGGATCCGCCACAGCGCGAGTTCGCGCGAATTGGCTTCGTCCTGCAGGTCGAAGAACATCGCGTAGCCGACCAGCGCCGAGTCCTCGACGGTCCACGGCTCGGGTTCCGCGCGCAGCAGCAGGTAGGGCCACGGCGTCGCGCCCAGTCCGGCGAGGCCGGCATTGACGCCGTCGCGATAGGCCTCCAGCACCGGCAGGTGGTCGCCGACGACCGCGGGCAGCGATTCGCCGAGCCGGGCGCGCAGCCGGTGCACGCGGATCTCGCGATCACGCTCCAGCGCGCGCGCGCCGAACAGCGCCGACAGCTCGCCGGCGGCCGAGCGGCGCAGCAGGTCCATCTCGAAGAAGCGCTCCTGGGCGTGCACGAAGCCGAGCGCACGCGCCATGTCGGCCTCGGTCGCGGCGTCGATCGTGGCGACGCCGAGCGCATCGCGCTCGATCGTCGCCGGGGCCGACAGCCCCGGCAGGCGAAGGTCGCCGTCGAGCGTCGCGAGGCTGCCGCGCCACCCGAGCAGCACGGCTACCGCCGCGATCACGCCGACGATCACCACCCCGGCGAGGATCCGGGTGAACACACGGGCTGGTCGGCGCATCCGGAAACGAGCAGGCGGGAGGGACGTGCAGCATCGCCGATGCGCCGGCGACATGCACGCCGCGCCGGAACGGCGCGACGCGCCGTCAGGGACTGGGGCCGTGGGGCTCGATCCAGCCGGTGAAGATGCCGGCGACGACGATCAGGATCAGGCCGACCGACAGCGCGACGCGGCGCGTCAGCGCGTTCGCCGTGCGGCTGGTCGTGCCCTTGTCGACGATCATGTAGTACAGGCCGGCGCCGAGGTTGTAGACGATCGCCAGCAGCGCGGCGACGACGAGCAGTGTCTTCATCGGGCGATCTCCTTCGACGCGTTCGCCGCGCGCAGCCAGCGGCGGCGACCGAACCACGCGGCCGTGATCACGCCGAGGAACGCGCCATAGGACAACGTGCTGGCGAGCACCTGCCGCCACATCGCGCCGTGCTGCGGGTCGGCGTTGCGCACGCTCCACCACGTCGACAGCAGCGCCGCGCCCGTCGCCAGCGCCAGCGCGGCGGCATCGAACAGCCGCCGGGCGCCATGGCGCGGCGCGCGCGGGTAGACCCAGAAAAGCACGGCGAGGATCGCGAACCACGGCAGGAACAGGATCATCGCCAGATTGAGTTCGACCTGGGCGTTCACGGGGGGCCTCCTGGAAGTGGCGGCAGTATGGGCAAACCGGAGCAGATGCGTCAGGATCAATCGAATCGGGAAAAACCGGATCAGATGACGCTGTTCAGCCAGCCCCCGCTTACCGGCGCGCACGGATGAAGCGCTACGAAGCGCTCGCCGCCGAGGTGGCCGGGTCGATCCGGGCCGGCGTGTTCGCGCCCGGAGCCCGGCTGCCTTCGGTGCGCCAGCTGAGCCGGGACCGCGGGGTCAGTCCTTCGACGGTGTTCGAGGCCTATTCGCGGCTGGAGGCCGACGGGCTGGCGCGCTCGCGCCCGCGATCGGGCTGGTATGTCGCCGACGCGCCGTCGCGGCTGCCGCCGACACCGGCGCGGGCACCGGCCCCCGATGGCGAGGCGCGACCGGTCGCGGTGAGCGAGCGGGTATTCCAGATCCTCGCCTCGACGATGTCGCGCGACGTGGTGCCGCTCGGGTCGGCGTTCCCGAGCCCGACGCTGTTTCCGCTGCCGCGTCTCGGCCGGCTGACCGCGAAAGCCGCGATCGCGCTCGATCCGTGGTCGACGACGGAGGAGCTGACCCCGGGCAGCCTCGCGCTGCGCCGGCAGATCGCGCGCCGCTATCTCGTCGACGGCGTCGCGATGGACCCCGACGCGATCGTGGTGACGGCCGGCGCGCTCGAAGGGCTGAACCTGTGCCTGGCGGCCACCTGCCGGCCGGGCGACGCGGTGATCGTCGAATCGCCCTGCTTCTACGCGTGCCTGCAGGCGCTGGAGCGGCACGGCCTGCGCGCCGTCGAGGTGGCGAGCGATCCACGCGACGGCATCGATCTCGAGGCGCTGGAGACCGCGGTGCACCGCCACCGACCCGCGGCGGCGTGGGTGATGACGAATTTCCAGAACCCCCTCGGTGCGTCGCTGTCGCCGGCGCGCAAGCAGGCCCTCGTCGCGCTGGCGACACGGCTGCGCCTGCCGCTGATCGAGGACGACGTGTACGCCGAGCTGTTCGACGGCCGCGCGCGCCCGGTGCCGACCAAGGCGTTCGACGCCGGAGGCTGGGTGCTGCACTGCGGCTCGTTCGCGAAATCGCTCGCGCCCGGCTATCGCGTCGGCTGGGTCGCGCCGGGGCGGTTCCGCGACGCGGTCGCGCGGCAGAAGCTGCTCGCGTCGCTGGCCACCAGCGTGCCGGTGCAGCTGGGGATCGCCGCGTTCCTGGAGCGTGGCGGCTACGAGAAGCACCTGCGGACGCTGCGCGCGACGTTCGCCGACTGGCGCGAGCGCTGCGCCGCGCACGTGCAGCGGCATTTTCCCGACGGCACGCGGATCGCACGGCCGGGCGGCGGCTATTTCCTCTGGGTGGAACTGCCGGCCGGCGTCGATGCGCTGGCGCTGCAGCGCGAGGCGATGGCGGCCGGCATCAGCCTCGCGCCCGGCCCGATGTTCTCGGCGGCGCGCGGGTTCGCGCACCACCTGCGGCTCAATTGCGGGCATCCGCCGGGGCCGGCGCTGCTCGAGGCGATCGCGCGGGTCGGACGCATGGCTTGCGCGGGCGCAGGGGCCTGAGCGCGGACGTCAGTGCGCATGCGGAGGCGGTCGGGCCGCCGCGCCGTCGCCGTCGGGCGTCGCGCCGGTCACGATCGGATGGCCGCCGGCGAGCCAGCCCTGGAAGCCTTCGTACAGCACCGCGCTGGACACGATCCCCTCCGCGCGCAGCTTGCGGACGAGGAATTCGGCGGCGGCGCGCGGACATTCGCAGTACGCGACG
>CBIHMN010000007.1:0-20634 GCA_966211005.1 uncultured Arenimonas sp. | reverse complement strand
GGCCGGGCGTGACGCCGAGCGCCTTGGACTCCTCGAGGATGATGGCCAGCTCGGAGGGTTTTTCCACCACCAGGAAGGTCTGCAGGCCGAGCTTGCGGCCGATCAGCGCCAGGCGGATGAACTCACGGTCCTTGTAGCCGTTGCAGATCACCACGCTGCCCGGCCGCGCCAGCCCCAGCACCGCCATCAGCTCGGGTTTCGAGCCGGCTTCCAGGCCGAAGCCTTCACCGCCCTGCGCGGCGAGTTCGCCGGCGACGTTGAAGTGCTGGTTGACCTTGATCGGGTACACCGCGGTGTAGCCGCCCTGGTAATCGAGCTCGGCCATGGCGCGGCCAAAGGCCGCCTGCAGCTTGCGCAGGCGGTCGCCGAGGATGTCGGAAAAGCGCAGCAGCAGCGGCAGTTTCAGGCCGGCCGCGGTCGCCTGGTCGACGACCTGCGGCAGCGGCAGCGCCGGGCCGCCGGCGCCGCGCGGCAGCACCGTCATGCGGCCCTGCGCGTCGACGTCGAAATAGCCGTCGCTCCAGTACGGAATCGAGTACGCGTGGCGGGCGCGGTCCAGCGTCCAGGCGGTCATCGGCGACATCCGGTGTTTTCGGGGGCGCACAGTGTAGCGCCCGGGCCCGGTGCAGGCCGTCGTCGCGGCGCGACGCGGCCACCGGTGCACGGCTCGCGGCGCCGTCACCCGGCGGCGGCGCGGGCAGCCGTTACAATCGCGCCCCTGTCCGACGAACCGGGATATCGCGATGACCACCCCTGCCCCGACGTGGCTGCACGAGAACTTCGAACACACCGGCTCGGCCTTCGGCCTGCGCATCGCGCGCAAGCTCGAGGAGGTGCAGTCGCCGTTCCAGAAGATCGAGATGTACGAGAGCACCGACTGGGGCAATGTCATGCTCATCGACGGCGCGATGATGGTGACCACGCGCGACAATTTCTTCTATCACGAGATGATGGCGCACGCGCCGCTGTTCACCCACGCCGATCCGAAGGACGTGGTGATCATCGGCGGCGGCGACTGCGGGACCCTGCGCGAGGTGCTGCGCCACCCCGGCGTGCGCACGGCCGTGCAGTGCGACATCGACGAGCAGGTCACGCGGATGGCCGAGAAGTACTTCCCGGAACTGTGCGAGAGCAACGACGACCCGCGCGCGACGGTGATGTTCGACGACGGCATCGCGTACATGAAGAACGCCGCGCCGGCGTCCATCGACGTGATCATCGTCGACTCGACCGACCCGGTGGGCCCGGCCGAAGGCCTGTTCAACCGCGCGTTCTACGACACGTGCCTGAAGGCGCTGCGCCCGGGGGGCCTGCTGGTGCAGCAGAGCGAATCGCCGCTGGCGCTGATGAACCTGATCCTCGACATGCGCCAGGCGATGCGCGATGCCGGCTTCGCGTCGTTCCGCACGCTGCCGTTCCCGCAGCCGTGCTACCCCACCGGCTGGTGGAGCTGCACGATCGCGGCGAAGGAATCGCGCGACCTGACGGCCTTCCGCGCCACCGACGCGGCGGCCAAGGCGTTCGACACGCAGTACTACACCGCGGACGTGCATCGGGGCGCGTTGGCGATGCCGCCCCTGATGCAGCGCGCGCTCGGGGACTGAGGCTCAGCGCACCTCGAAATCGCGCGTCTGCACGACCTGGCCGTCGAGCGAGATCTCCACCCGATAGCGGCCGACCGGCCAGCCGTCCGGCTTGCTGATCTGGAAGTTCGTGACACCGGGGCCGGTGAACTCGAACGTCTTCGATTCCTGGTTCACGACCTGCCCGTCCTCGAACGTCCAGCGTGCGCCGAGCGTGCCGGACGCACGACCGGTCGGCGTGCCGGTGGTCGTCATCACCGAGGCCGTGATCGTGTCGGTCGTGGCGAAGGTGGTCGTGCCGGCGACGACGCGCCCATCGGCATCGACCGCACTGCCGAGATCCACGGCCGTCACGGTCGCGGCCGCCGGGGTGGGCGCCGGGGCCGGCGCGGGCGTGGTGGTCGGCGCGGGCGCCGGGGCGGTGGTGGTCACCGGTTCATCGCGCTTGCATGCGCCGAGCGACAGCGCGACGGCGAGGGCGGCGACGGTCGCCAGAGGCGAGGGCTTGAGCTTCATCGGGAACTCCTTGGAATCGGGGGACGTCGGATCAGTGGCGCGACGCGTCGGCATCGGACGGGATGCGCAGCACCTGCCCCGGATAGATGCGGTCCGGATCGGACAGCTTGTCGCGATTGGCCTCGAAGATCGCCGGCCAGCGGCTCGCGTTGCCGTAGTAGCGCTGGGCCAGGTGCGACAGCGTGTCGCCGGCGGTGACCGTGTGGGTGCGCGCGCCGGTGCTGCCCGCGCCGCCGTCGCGGATCGACGACTCCGTGGACCGCACGGACGATTCGACATTGCGGAAATCGGCGCCGGGGCTCGCGTTCTGCGAGTTGGCGGTGCGGGTGAAGTCGGGCCGGATCGAGCCGCCCGAGCCCGACTGTCCGGATTGCGTCGTGCGGCTCTGGACGTCGGAGAAGTCGGGTTTCGGCTTACGGCCGAACAGGATGTCGAGGAAACTGCGGGCCATGTCGGCACTCCGTGCTGCGTTCGGAGCGCCATCTTGCGCGCGGGCCGAATCAACACCGCGCGAATGGCGGGCACTGTCCGTTCAGCGAGCGTCGGCTTCGCGACGCCGCGCGAAGGCGGCGTGACGCGTCAGAGCGCGTCGCCGTCCAGCTCGCCGGTGCGGATGCGCAGCACCTTGTCGAGGTCGTAGACGAAGATCTTGCCGTCGCCGATCTTGCCGGTGTTCGCCGCCGCCTGGATCGCCTCGACCACGCGCTCGGCCTGGTCGGTCGTGACGGCGACTTCCAGCTTGATCTTCGGCAGGAAGTCGACGACGTATTCGGCGCCGCGATAGAGCTCGGTGTGGCCCTTCTGCCGCCCGAAGCCCTTCACTTCCGTGACCGTCACGCCGGTGACGCCGACCTCGCTGAGCGCTTCGCGCACATCGTCGAGCTTGAACGGCTTGATGATGGCCATGACCATTTTCATCGACGCGGTCTCCGGGGATCGTCGCGGTAAGATGCCGCGTCGTCGTGCCGCGGCGGCGGGGCCAGTGTAGGCGAACGCGCGCCGGCGCCGAACTCCTACGCGCCGTCGCGCCGCGCACCGATCGCCCGGCGCGCCCTCACGGCGCAGGCTTGCGGCGAATCCCTGGAGCCCGACCATGATCGACCTGAAGAACATCGACGACCTCGCCCGCCGGCTCAGCGACCTGGTGCCGCCCGGCATGAAGGACGCGCGCGCCGACCTGGAGCAGAACTTCCGCGCGACGCTGCGCGCCGGCCTCGGCCGCCTCGACCTCGTCACCCGCGAGGAATTCGAGGTACAGCGCGCGGTGCTGCTGCGTACGCGCGAGAAGGTCGAAGCGCTGGAGCGCGCGCTGGCCGCGCTCGACGCCTGCGACGCCCCGCGCGCCGACTGACCGCGTCGCCCCCGCGATGAACCTGGCGCTGGCGCACGGCCGCGCCCGCTGCGGCGTGGACGCGCCGCCGGTGCGCATCGAAGTGCACCTCGGCGGCGGCCTGCCGAACTTCACGCTGGTCGGGCTCCCGGCGACCGCCGTGCGCGAGAGCCGCGAGCGCGTGCGCGCCGCGATCCGCAACGCGCAGCTCGAATTCCCGCTGCGGCGCATCACCGTGAACCTCGCCCCGGCCGACCTGCCGAAACACGGCGGCCGCTTCGACCTGCCGATCGCCGTGGCGATCCTCGCCGCGAGCGGACAGGTGCCGGTCTCCGCGCTGGCCGACTGCGAACTGATCGGCGAACTCGCGCTCACCGGCGAGCTGAAACCGGTCGAAGGCGTTCTGTCGGCCGCGCTCGCCGCCGCGCGCGACGGCCGGCGGCTGATCGTGCCGCTCGGCAACGGCGCCGAAGCCGCGCTCGCGCAGGGCGTGCGCGCGTCGACGGCGCGCACGCTGCTGGAAGTCGTCGCGCACCTGCACGGCCGTCGCGACCTGCCCGCCGCGGTGCGCCCGGTCGCGGACGCGCCGACGCCGCAGCCGGACCTCGCCGACGTCCGCGGCCAGGACGGCGGCCGTCGCGCGCTGGAGATCGCCGCCGCCGGCGGGCATCACCTGCTGCTGGTCGGGCCGCCCGGCTGCGGCAAGACGCTGCTCGCGTCGCGCCTGCCCGGGCTGCTGCCGGAAGCGAGCGAACGCGAAGCGATCGAGACCGCGACGGTGCATTCGGTCAGCGGGCGCGGCATCGACCTCGCGCGCTGGCGCCAGCGGCCGTTCCGCGCGCCGCACCACCTGAGCAGCGCGGTCGCGGTGGCCGGCGGCGGCGGCGATCCGCGGCCCGGCGAGCTCTCGCTCGCGCACAACGGCGTGCTGTTCCTCGACGAACTCGCCGAATGGGGCCGACACACGCTCGAGGTGCTGCGCCAGCCGCTCGAATCGGGCGTCGTCGCGGTGTCGCGCGCCGCGCGGCAGGTCGAATACCCGGCGCGCTTCCAGCTCGTCGCGGCGATGAACCCGTGTCCGTGCGGCTGGGCCGGCGATCCGTCGGGCCGCTGCACCTGCAGCCTCGAGGCGGTGCAGCGCTACCGCGGCAAGGTGTCCGGCCCGCTGATGGACCGCATCGACCTGCAGCTCGCGGTGCCGCGCCTGCCGCCGGAACTGCTGCGGCCCGGCGCGCCCGCGGGCGAGTCGACCGCCACCGTGCGCGCGCGCGTGCTCGCGGCGCGCGCCGTCCAGTCGCAGCGCGGCGCGCTCAATGCCCGGCTCTCGCCGACCGATCTCGCACGGCACTGCGAACTCGCGCCCGCGGGCCAGCAGCTGCTCGAGCGGGCGATGGCGACGCTGCAGCTGTCGGCGCGATCGATGCACCGCATCCTGCGCGTCGCGCGCACGATCGCGGACCTGGCCGGCGCCGAAGCGATCGCGACGCCGCACGTGGCCGAGGCGATCGGTTACCGGTTGCTCGACCGCGGCGTCACGTCGGCGGGGTGAGCAGCGTCAGCCGTCGCGCCGCTGCGCGCCCGGCGCGGCGGTCAGCCCGTCGAGCTCGATGTTCTTCGGCGTCGCCGACCGCGCGCCGAAACCCACGACCGCGATCGCCGCCTCCCGCAGCGGCGCGAGGTCGAGCATCGCCGCGATGTCGCCGTCATTGATCGCGGCGGTGACGAACGCGCCGAGTCCGAGGTCGGCGGCCGACAGGTACATCGTCTGCGACAGGTGGCCGGCGTCGAGATGCACCACGCGCCACGCCTTCGCATGCCGCCGGTACTTCCAGAACAGCCGGTCGAACCGCGCCGTCATGATCACGAACACCGGCGCGTCGACGAACCAGTGCTGGCCGGCGAGCACCCGGTGCGCGGCCGCGCGCGCCGCGTCGGCGTCCAGCGGCCGCAGCAGCTCCACCGCATGCTCCAGCGGCAGGTAGTGGTACAGGCCCGGCGCCAGCCCCTCGACCCGCTGCACCAGCAGGTAGGCTTCCACCGCATGCAGCCCGCCGCCCGCCGGCGAGGTCTTCTTGACGGCCACGGCGCCCGGCGCGAGTTCGCGGGTGCCGACGGCGCCCCAGACGCGATGCAGCATCGTCGCCAGCGACGCGGCGTCCAGCACCGCCACGGGATCGAAATTGCGGCAGGTGCGGCGGGCCGCGAGCAGCGCGTCGAACGGTCGCGCCGCCGGCAGCGGCAACGGGCGCGCCGCCGCCGCTGGCGCGCGCCGATGCGCGTGCGTGGGCGGCGGACCATTCGCCTCGACGAGGCTCGCGGCATCCGGCATCAGCCCCAGATCCTGCCGTTCCGCGATGTCGATGCCACGCCACGTGCCCGCCGCCTGTGCATGCAGCGCCGGCGGCCACCACGGGACGTCGCGCGCGTCGGCGTCGGCCTGCGCGGAATCATCGGCATCCAGCAGCCAGCCTGCCGCCACCAGCGCGTCGACGACCGCCGCCCCATGCGCGCCCACCAGCGCGTCACGCGGCGCGATCGCGTCCGCCGGCAGCGTCGCCAGCACGGCCAGCTGCGCCAGCGTCACTTCAGCGGGCTCGGCGCGATGGGGGGCCGACGCGAGCCAGCGCGGTGCGCGATCGAGCCCGTCGCCGCCGGCGAGCAGGGATGCGACGTCGAAGCGCGCCTCGTCGTCGAGCGTCACCTGCAGCGCCATGCATCGCCTGAGCCTCATCGTCGTCTCCCCCGGGGTGGCCGCCACGATGCCCGGCGCGACGCGCGCGTGGCAACCGCCGCTGACAGCGCGCGCGCGTGGAAGCTAGACTCGCGCGGCACCCGCCCGGGGCACACAGGGGAAACGCATGGCCAAGCTCACCGAAAAGACGATCGACGCGCTGCTGGACAACCTCGCCGGCGATGACGGGTTCCGCGAACGCTTCCAGCGCAACCCGCGCGAGGCGACGGCGTCGCTGGGCACCGACGACCCCGCGGTGGCCTCGCTGCCACAGGACCCGATCAAGGAGCTGGCGCCGAAGGAGGCGATCAAGGCCGCACGCGCCGCGCTGCGCCGCAAGCTGATCGACTCGATGGGGCCGTTCCAGCCGATCACGCTCGACATTCCGCGCTGACGCGCGCGAACCACGTCAGCGGCGGCGCACCCGCTGCTCGACGAGCATCGCGCCGGAACCGTCCGGCCACGCGTCGGCGAACGCCTTGCGCTGCCGCTCGGCGCTCGCGGTGTCCCCGCGGGCCTCGGCGAAGCGCGCCCAGTCCGAAAGCGCCAGCGTGCTTTCGAGCACGTTCGCCGGCTGCCAGGTCGACCGGCTGTTGGGCTCGCCGAACGCGCGGCCGCGATGCGTCGTCAGCCACTCGGCCAGCGCCATCGCCGCGGTCGCGTTGCCGGCCGCGGCCTGCGCGCGCATCTGCACGGCGCGGGAGAAGTACAGCCCGGCGTCTTCGCTGCGCGTGTCGTCCGCCAGCAGCGCGGCCGCGCCGGCCGCGTCGCCGTTCGCGAGCGCGATCTCGGCATCGACGATGCGCCGCATGGCCGCGTTCGCCGGATACGCGGCGACCAGCGGGTCGTCGTCGGTGAGCGCGCGCAGCCGGGCGGCGAGTGCGACGTCGCCGGTGTAGGCCGCCATCCAGCTCGCCCCGAGCACGTCGAACAGCAGGTGCCGGCGCGCGAGCGTGTCGGCCCCGGCGAGCAGCTCCGGCAGGTCCGCCGCGAAGCGCCGCAGGTCCTCGCGGAATGCCGCGTCGGGCGCGTACGCACCCAGCGAGAGTGCGATCAGCTGGTACATCCGGTGGTTGCCGGGACCCGCCGTCGCGGCCTCGCTCTCGAGCGCCCGCGCGATCCGGACCGCCTGCTCGTACTGGCCGCGGTCGAGCGGCATCGTCACCTCGATCAGCCGTGCGTCGAGGTCCATCGACAGCGAACCCTCGCCGCGCTGGCGGGCCACCACGCGGGCCGCGGCGTCGGGACGCCCCAGCGCCAGATAGGCTTCCGCGTGCTCGCGCCGGCGGTTGACCACCCCGAGCAGCTCCGCCTTCTCGAAATAGGCGATCGCGTCCTGCGGCTGGTCGAGGGCCAGCGCCATCGAGCCTGCGAGGTACGTGGCGAATGCCCGCTGCGGGTTCTGCGCCTCCAGCGCCGGCGGCAGCATCGCCATGCCGTCGGCGCTGCGCAGCAGGTCGAAATGCGCGAAGTACGCGTAGTTGTAGTACGCGCGGTATTCGTCCGGGTACAGCGCGGCCAGCGTCCGGAAATGCTGCAGGGCCGTGGCCGGATCGTCGAGCGTGGCCGCCGCGCCGTCGAGGAAGAGCGCCTCGCGCTGGCCGAGCTGGCCGCGGTTCGCGACCGCCTTGTCGAGCCAGCGTCGGGTGCCGTCCGCGTCGTTCTCGATGTAGCGCAGGAACGCGAGGCGCAGGTACGCCATCGCGAAGGTCGGGTCCAGCCGCACGGCCTCGCGATACAGCGGCTCCGAATCGGCCGCGCGGCCTTCGTAGCGCGCCTGCTGCGCCAGCGAATACGCCTTCAGCGCCTCCAGGTCGCCGGTGGTGACGTTCTCCAGCCGCTGGCGCGGGTTCTCGACGCCGGTTAGCGCGTCGCCGAGCTTGCCGCGGATGCTGGCGATCGTCCGGTCCAGCGCCGGCAACACGTCGTCGGTGCCCTTGCCGTCGGCGCTCTCGCTGTACACGGTCACGCCGCTGCGCGGGTCGATCACCTCGAGGCTCACGCGCACCGCGCCGCCGACCTGCGCCACCGTCGGCAGGATCACCGCGCGCGCCCCTTCGCGCAGCGCGATCTCGGTCGCCAGCTGGCGGTCGACGGGCTGCCCCTGGCGCTGCATGCGTTCCAGCGCGCGGTCGATCTGCAGCTGCGAAATCACGTTGACGTGCCGCGACTGCTCCAGGCCGATGAGCAGCGCGGTGTCGAGCGCGTCGTCGAACAGCGGTTCGGCGGTACGGTTCTGCAGGTCGGCGACGACGACCCAGTCGCGCTCGGCGAACGCGATCGCCGGAGGCGAGCGCAGCATCGTCGCGATACCGCCGACCAGCAGCGTGCCCAGCACGAGCAGCTCGAGCGCGACCACCGGCGGGCGTCGCCACAGCGGCAGTTCGCGCCACGCCTTGTTCCCGGAGTCGGGCGCGCGCAGCGGCGACAGGCCCGGTTCGCCGACCTCGTGCACCAGCATCGGCGCGGGAACGCCCTTGAACCGGTAGCGGCCGTGCAGCAGCCACCGCAGTTTCGCGCCGGCGTCGCCCAGTTCGCCCGCGGCACGCTGGCACAGGTTCTGCGCCATGCCGGACATCAGGATCTGCCCCGGCAGTGCCAGCCCCATCAGTCGGCCGGCGACGGGCTTGGCCAGGCCCTCGATCTCGAACGCCTTCGCGCCCGCGAGCACGTCGCGCGGCTCGTTCGCCCACATCATCACGTCGCCGACGTGCATGCCGATCCGCGCCTTCAGCGCGATGCCGTCGTCGCGGCCGATGTCGAGCAGCCCGCGCTGGTAGCGCAGCGCGAAGTCGAGCGCCTGGATCGGCCGTTCGAACACCGCCAGCACGCCGTCGGCCTTGTCGATCAGCTGGCCGTGGCACAGGGTCACCAGCTGCCGCAGCATCACGTCGTGCCGCTGCAGCAGCGTCGCCGCGCGCTGGTCGCCCAGCCGTTCGACCATCGCGGTGGAATCGACGATGTCGCACAGCAGCACCGTGCGCAGCACCGGCGTGGCCGGTGAGCGCGCCTGTGCGGTCGGGAAAGGCTCGGACAGATCCATCATTCGTGCCGGCGGGCGGTTTGCCGGGGGTAACGCAGGGCCCCCGCGCTCACGGCCATCGCCTCAGCGCGCCAGGCGCCAGTGGTCGCCGCCCTGGCGCTTGGCTTCGTACAGCGCGCGGTCGGCCTGGCTGTACCAGCTCGACCAGCCGCCCGGATCGGCGCAGAACGCGCCGCCGATGCTCACCGACAGCCGATGTTCTCGCAGGCTCGGCAACCGCAGGCTGCGCACCGCGCTCATCAGCCCGAGCGCGCGATTGGCCAGTTCGCCGTCGTCGGCGACGCGCAGCACCAGCGCGAATTCGTCACCACCGAGGCGGCACGGCAGTTCCATCGGGCCTGCGAGCCGTCGTACTTCCTCGGCGATCGCGCGCAGCGCGGCATCGCCCGACAGGTGGCCGCTGCGGTCGTTGATCTGCTTGAAGTGGTCGATGTCGACCAGCAGCAGCGCCAGCTTCAGGTCGGTGAGCGTCTGCCGGCCGAGCTCGTCGAGATAACGATAGAGACCGCGGCGGTTCGCGAGTCCGGTCAGGTCGTCGGTGCGAACCAGCTGCTGGGCGACGGTGAGCTCGGTGCGTGTCTGGCGCAGCGTGTCGAGCGTCTGCAGCAGGTCCTCGTTGCGGCGGCGCAGGTGCTGCACCAGCTGGTGCTCGCCGGCGACGAGGTACGCGAAGCTGCGCTGCATGAACCGGGCGACATGCCCGGGCTCGCGCTTGAGCAGCTCCTGGAACGCGGCCTGGGTCACCTCGTAGAGGACGCCCGGCGTTTCGGCGATGGCGTGCGCGAAGCGCTGGTGGCGGCCGATGAACACCGCGAGCTCGCCGAAGTACTGGCCCGGCCCGAGCAGCTTGTCGGCGAGGCCGTCGTCGAAGCTCAGGCGGATTTCGCCCGTGTCGATCAGGAACATGCTCTGCGCCGCTTCGCCGCGGCGGAACAGTTCCTCGCCGGGGAGCACGGCGCGGCTGACGCCGGCCGCCGCGAGCACGCGGAATTCGTCGGCGGCGAGCTGCGACGGCAGGCGATTGTCCGGGCCGGTGTAAGGCTCGGTGCCGGCGACGGGGCCGGACAGGTCGGCAGGAATCACGGGCGGCTCGGGAAACGGGACCGCCCGAGTGTAGCCAAGCCCGGCCCCGCGGGACAGCGACGCGATTCACCGTTCGCGACGCTACCCGCCGGAGCCCGTTCAGGCCGCGGCGACGGCCGGTGCGTCGCGGAACTGTTCTTCCTCGGTCGAGCCCTTGAGCGCGACGGTGGAACTGTTGCCGCCCTGGATCGCCTGCGTCACGGCATCGAAGTAGCCCGTGCCGACCTCGCGCTGGTGCTTGACCGCCGTGAACCCGCGGTCGGCGGCGGCGAACTCGCGCTCCTGCAGCTCCACGAACGCGCTCATCTGCCGGCGGGCATAGCCGTGCGCGAGGTCGAACATGCCGTAGTTCAGCGCGTGGAACCCGGCCAGCGTGATGAACTGGAACCGGTAGCCCATCGCGCCGAGCTCGCGCTGGAAGCGCGCGATCGTGTCGTCGTCGAGGTTCTTCTTCCAGTTGAACGACGGCGAGCAGTTGTACGCCAGCAGCTTGCCCGGGTACTTCGCGTGGATCGCCTCGGCGAACCGGCGCGCGAACGCGAGGTCGGGCTTGCCGGTCTCGCACCACACCAGGTCGGCGTACGGCGCGTAGGCGAGACCGCGGCTGATCGCCTGGTCGATGCCCGGGCGGGTCTTGTAGAAGCCCTCGACGGTGCGCTCGCCCGTGCAGAACGGCCGGTCGTTCGCGTCGATGTCGCTGGTGAGCAGGTCGGCGGCCTCGGCGTCGGTGCGCGCGACCAGCAGCGTCGGCACGCCCATCGTGTCGGCCGCGAGCCGCGCGGCCACGAGCTTCTGCACCGCTTCCTGCGTCGGCACCAGCACCTTGCCGCCCATGTGCCCGCATTTCTTCACGGATGCCAGCTGGTCCTCGAAATGCACGCCGGCGGCGCCGGCCTCGATCATGGCCTTCATCAGTTCGAACGCGTTGAGCACGCCGCCGAACCCGGCCTCGGCGTCGGCGACGATCGGCTGCAGGAAGTCGATGTCGTCGTTCCCTTCGGCGTGGTGCAGCTGGTCGGCGCGCAGCAGGGTGTTGTTGATGCGCTTGACGACCAGCGGCACCGAATTGGCCGGATACAGCGACTGGTCCGGATACATCTCGCCGGCGACGTTCGCGTCGGCGGCCACCTGCCAGCCGCTGAGATAGATCGCCTTCAGCCCCGCGCGCACCTGCTGCATCGCCTGGTTGCCGGTGAGCGCGCCGAGCGCGTTGACGAACGGCTGCTCGTGCAGCGATCGCCAGAGCTTGGCGGCACCGAGTTTCGCGAGCGAATGTTCGACGGGCACGGTGCCGCGCAGGCGCACGACCTCGTCGGCGGAATAGCCGCGGACGATGCCGGCCCAGCGCGGGTCGGTGTTCCAGGTGTGTTCGAGTTGCGCGGCGGTCGGCAGTGCGTTCATGGCGTCTTTCCTTCGGGGGTCCGGTGGGTCGGGGAGTGCAGGCTGGAATGGGCGCGCGGGGCTCCGTCGCTCTACGGCAAGCGCTCGTACGCGACGCGGGTCAGGAACTCGGGCATCTCCTCCGCATGCGTCAGCTCGTCCAGCAGCGCGATCGCCTCGGCGATCCGGCTGCCGCCCGGCAGCTTCATGCGGTCGGCGAGCTTGTGCGGCAGCGCCAGCAGCGCGCGGTCGAACAGCGAGAAGTCGACCGGCGTGCCGTCGTCGAGGTGCAGGCCGTGGCCGCCGGGGCCGTCGTCGAAATGCAGCCACTGCCACAGCTGCGCGCGCGCGATCTCGGCGGTCGCGGCGTCTTCCATCAGCCAGTGGATCGGCACGCAGCCGCTGCCGTCGAGCCACGCCGCGAGGTAGCGGACGCAGACTTCGACGTTGCCGTCGAAGCCCTTTCGCGTGATCGTGCCGATGCTCGGCCGCAGCAGCGCGTCGCGATCGGCGGTGACGTCGTCGCGCGCGACCCCGAGCTGGTTCGGCCCCGGCATCCGTTCGTCGAAGACCGCCCGCGCGATCGGGATCAGCGCCGGGTGCGCCACCCAGGTGCCGTCGTGGCCGGCGCGCGCCTCGCGCTGCTTGTCGGCGCGCACCCGCGCCAGCGCTTCCTCGTTGGCGATCGGGTCGCCGGCGATCGGGATCTGCGCCGCCATGCCGCCCATGGCGTGCGCGCCGCGGCGGTGGCAGGTGCGGATCAGCAGGTCCGAGTACGCCTTCAGGAAAGGCTGGCCCATGCCGACCTGGCCGCGCTCGGGCAGCACCCGGTCGCGGTGCCGGCGGAACGTCTTCAGATACGAAAAGATGTAGTCCCAGCGACCGCAGTTCAGGCCGGCGGCACGGCCGCGCAGCGCGTGCAGGATCTCGTCCATCTCGAACGCGGCCGGCAGCGTCTCGATCAGCACCGTGACCTTCATCGTGCCCTCCGGCAGCCCGAGGCGCGATTCGACGTGCGCGAGCACGCGGTCCCACAGCGCGGCCTCTTCCATCGATTCGAGCTTCGGCAGGTAGAAGTACGGGCCGCGATCGCGCGCGTGCAGCGCCGCCGCGCCGTGGAACGCGAACAGCCCGAGGTCGAACAGGCTCGCCGACACCCGCTCGCCATCGACCCGCAGATGCTTCTCGTCGAGATGCCAGCCGCGCGGGCGCACGATCAGCACCGTCGTCGCCGCCGGGTCGAGCACGTAGTGCTTCGCGCCATCGGGGGCCATCCAGTCGAGCGTGCCGGCGACCGCCTTGCGCAGCGCGCGCTGGCCGGTGAGCAGCGCGTCCCAGGTCGGGCTGGTGGAATCCTCGAAGTCCGCCATGAAGCAGCTGGCGTCGGAGTTCAGCGCGTTGATCACCCTCTTCGGCTCGACCGGGCCGGTGATCTCGACGCGGCGGTCCCGCAGCGCCGCCGGCACCGGCGCGACCGTCCAGTCGCCGTCGCGGATCGCCCGCGTGTCGGCGCGGAAGTCGGGCCGGGCGCCGGCGTCGAACCGGGCCTGCCGTTCGCGGCGGGCCGCCAGCAGGGCGCGACGGTCGGCGTCGAAGCGGCGATGCAGGTCGGCCACGAACGCCAGCGCGGCCGGTGTCAGCACGTCGGCATAGGCCGGGGTGGCACCCGGGCTGGAGCGCGGCGCCGCGACCGCGATGCCCGTGGGCGGCGTCGTCGGCCGCGGGTCGGGGCGGACGGCCGGAGGCGGCGCCTCGGGGCGGGCCGGGGTGAGGGTGCGTGCCGCGTCGCCTGCCATCGTCGTGCTCCAGCCGTGGGTCGGGCTTCGAACGTAGGCGTCGCGGTCACGATTTGACAAAGCAAATATTTCTATATGTAAGATTTGCCTCGCTTATACGTGAATGGGATCAACGAGATGGCAGGTCCCGGCAGCCGCTTTTTCTACAAGTCCGATCGGCTCAAGCCGCTGCGCGCGTTCTGCCAGGTCGCCCGGCTGGGGTCGGTGTCGCGCGCCGCCGAAGCCCTGTTCCTCAGCCAGCCGGCGGTGACGCTGCAGCTGCAGGCACTCGAGCGCGACTTCGGCCAGCGGCTGTTCGAGCGCATCGGCCGCCGCTTCAGTCTGTCGAAGGAAGGCGCGGTGCTGTACGAGCTGGCGCGGCCGCTGGTGGAGGGCATCGATGGCCTCGACGGCGAATTCCGCAGCCGGCTCAAGGGGTTGCAGGCCGGCGAGCTGCATGTCGCGGCGGGCACGTCGACCATCCTGTACCTGCTGCCGCCGCTGGTGCAGGCCTTCCGCGAACGGCACCCGGACGTGCAGCTGGTGCTGCACAACGTCACCGGCAAGGACGGGTTGGGCCTGCTGCGCGGCGACGGATGCGACCTGGCCGTCGGCTCGATGCTCGACGTGCCCACCGACCTCGCCTACGAGCCGGTGTACTCGTTCGAGCCGATGCTGATCTGTCCCCTCGGCCACCCGCTGGCGGACAAGCCCGAGCTCAGGCTGGAGGACCTGTCGCCCTACGGCCTGATCCTGCCGCCGCGCCGCCTCACCACGTGGCGGCTGGTGGATCTGGTGTTCCAGCAGCGGCGGGTGCCCTACACCGTGGCGCTGGAAGTGGGCGGCTGGGAGGTGATCAAGCAGTACGTGGCGATGGGCCTGGGCATCAGCATCGTCACCGGCATCTGCCTCACCGACGCCGACCGCGACCGGCTGGTCGCGCGCAGCCTCGCCGACTACTTTCCGCCGCGCAGCTACGGGGTGGTGGTGCGCAAGGGCAAGTTCCTGGGCCCGCGTGCGCGCGCCTTCGTCGATCTGGTGAAACCGGGCCTGTTCGAGCGACGCGACTACTACGATTCGGGGCCGTCGGAACGCTGAGCGGTCACGTCCGCCGGCACCACGCCGATCCGCGCGAAATCGGCGCCGGACGGCGACTGGAACGCACGCAGCCCGAATTCCGGCAGGATCGCCAGCAGGTGGTCGAACACGTCGGCCTGGATCGATTCGTATTCGGCCCACGCCGTGGTCGACGTGAACCCGTAGATCTCCAGCGGCAGGCCCTGCGGGCCCGGCGGGAGCTGGCGCACCAGCAACGTCATGTCCGGATGGATCCGCGGGTGCGCCGCCAGCCACGCCAGCGCGTAGGCGCGGAACGTGCCCAGGTTCGTGAGGCGCCGCAGATTGACCGGCGCCGCCTCGCCGTGGGCGGCGTTCCATTCGGACAGTTCGGCGGCCTTGGCGTCCAGATACGGCCCGAGCAGGCGCACCCGCGACAGCGCCGCCACCTCGTCCGGCCGCAGATGGCGCACGGTCGTCTGGTCGATCGGCAGCGCGCGCTTGATGCGACGGCCGCCCACCTCCTCCATTCCGCGCCAGTTGCGGAAGCTCTCGCTCACGAGCGCGTAGGTCGGGATCGTGGTGATGGTCTTGTCCCAGTTGCGGACCTTGACCACGTGCAGCGCGATGTCGATCACGTCGCCGTCGGCGCCGTATTTCGGCATCTCGATCCAGTCGCCGACCCGCACCATGTCGTTGGAACCGATCTGGACGTTCGCGACCAGCGACAGGATGGTGTCCTTGAACACCAGCATCAGCACCGCCGCCAGCGCACCGATGCCCGACAGCAGCAGCAGCGGCGAGCGCTCCACGAGCGCGGCCACGATCAGCACGGTCGCCAGCAGGTACAGCACGATCCGCGCGACCTGCAGATAGCCCTTGATCGGACGGCTGCGCGCGCGTTCGGGGTCGCGTTCCTCGTACACGTCCTGCGCCGCCTGCAGCAGCGCGCTGATCGACTGCGCGATCGCCAGCACGATCAGCGCCGCGGCGACGTTCCGCAGCACCTGCACCACCGCCGGCGGCAGCCCCGGCACGACCTGGATGCCGTGATGGACCACCAGCGCCGGCACGGCGTGCGCGAGGCGTCGCAGCACGCCGCGGCCGAGCATCACGTCGTCCCAGCGCATCGGCGAGCGCCGCACGAGTCCGCCGACGACGCGCTGCAGCAGCAGGTGGGCGAGCCGGTCGGCCGCCCACGCGCTCAGCGCCAGCAGCGCGAGCGTCGCGGTCAGGAGCAGTGCCGGATGCGTCGGCAGGCCTTCGAAGAAACGTTCCAGTCCATTCACCGCGCCCAGTCTACCGGGCCGGATGCGAGGCCCCGATCAATGCGCGTCGCGCGACGTCCCCGCCTGCCGTCGCGACAGCGGCCGCCGCGGCACCGCGGCGATGTCGTAGGCGAGGAACGCGAGCACGAACTGCAGGCCCACGATCACCGGCAGCGCCGCCAGCATCACCGTGCCCGCGGGCGCGGCGCGGCCGGTACCGGCGTTCTCGACCCAGGTGCCGATGCCGAACACCAGCCCGAACGCGAGCAGCGGCACGCCCACCAGCAGCTCGAGCGACGCGATCGACATGTCGCGGAGGAAATAGCTGTAGACCACGCGCTTGCAGAAATTGCGCGCGTGCTTGAACGCGAACTCGCCGATCGCCCGCCAGACACGCACGCCGCTGGTCTCGTCGCCGTACACCGGCGCCATCGGCACGTCGACCACCACCGCGCGCAGCGTGCCCAGCCGGAACAGCAGGTCGGACTCGAAGAAATAGCGGGGGCTGATCTTCGCCGGGTCCAGCCGGCGCGCGACGTCGGCATGGATCGCCGTGTAGCCGTTGGTGGGGTCGAACAGATCCCAGTACCCGGTCGACAGCTTGTTGAGGAACGACAGCGCGGCGTTGCCGAGAATGCGCACACCCGGCATCCGGCCGATCAGGTCGAGGTCGTGGAAGCGGTTGCCCTTCGTGTAGTCGGCTTCGCCGGCGAGGATCGGCCCCACGAAGGCCGGCAGCAGCGCGGGATCCATCTGCCCGTCGCCGTCGATCTTCACCATCACGTCCATCCCGTCGTCGAGCGCGCGCCGATAGCCCGCCAGCACCGCGGCACCGACGCCCAGGTTCCGCGGATGGCGCACGACCACGACCCGCGGATCGTGGCAGCCGCGCGCGACCAGATCGCCGCAGCCGTCGGGACAGGCGTCGTCGACCACGTAGATGCGATCGACTTCCGGGCCGATCCGTGCGAGCAGCGGCAGGATCTGCGCCCCGACCCGATAGCACGGCACCACGGCCGCGATGGTCGTCGCTCCGATGCCGGGTCCGTTCATGTGGTCCCCCGGTTGCGCCCCTGGTACGGCTGGTAGATCGCCCGGATGCGCGCCATGTCGGCGACGAAATCGTCGGTCGGCTCGACCAGCGGGCCGAGCCCGATCGTGCGGTCGGGGTAATGGAACCACGCGCAGAACACCGGCACGCCGGCGGCGCGTGCGATCTTCCAGAACCCGGTCTTCCAGTGTTCGACCCGGCGGCGGGTGCCTTCCGGCGCCAGCACGAACCACATGCGTTCGCTGCGGCGGATGCGATCGGCCGTCTGCTCGACGATGCCGCCCGGCGCGCTGCGGTTCACCGGCAGCCCGCCGAAGCGCCGCAACAGCCACCCGAGCGGGCCGCGGAACAGTTCCGCCTTCGCGATGAACGCGATGTCCACGCCCATCGCCAGTTTCGCCGCCAGCCCCCAGACCGCGTCCCAGCCGGAGGAATGCGGCGCGGCGATCACGACCAGCCGCGGCAGGTCGGGCCAGTCGCCGCGGATGGTCCAGCCGCCGGCGCGCAGGATCGCGCGGCCGAGCCAGCGGGTGAACCGGTTGCCGTCACGGGGCGCCTGGGGCGGCATCGCCGGGACGCGCGTCATTCGCGGTCCCACGCCGCCGCGCTGCGCTGGCGCTTGACGCCGGCGCGCTCCCGCTTGGCGCCGAGCCGTCGCTCCTTCGCGCCCTTCGTCGGCCTCGTGGCGATGCGCTTCTTCGGCGCCACGGTCGCCGCGGCGATCAGCGCGCCGAGCCGCGCGCGCGCATCCTCGCGATTGCGGTCCTGCGTGCGGAACCGCTGCGCCGACAGCACCAGCACGCCGTCGTCGGTGAGCCGCCGGTCGCGCCGCGCGAGCAGCCGCGCACGCACCGCCTCGGGCAGCGACGGCGAGCGCGCCACGTCGAACCGCAGCTCCACCGCGGTGGAAACCTTGTTCACGTTCTGCCCGCCCGGCCCGCCGGACCGCACGAAGCGCTCGACGAGCTCGGAGTCGGGGATGGCGAGTTCGGGGGTGATCTGGAGCATCGGGGGAGTGTGCGGGAGCGGGTGAAGTGCGGATATGGGATCCAGGGTCTACGTAACAGGGAGCGCCGTCGCACATCGCCGCGTCGGCGGGCTTTTTATCACGTAAATCCCGGATCCTATATCCCGCTCCTGCCTTAAACTCCCCGCCCCATGTCCTCCCTCAACCCTCCCCAGCGCGCCGCCGTCGAATACACCGGTGGCCCGCTGCTCGTGCTCGCCGGCGCCGGCAGCGGCAAGACCAAGGTCATCACCGAGAAGATCGCGCATCTGGTCACGACCGGACGGGTGGAGGCGCGGCATGTCGCGGCGATCACGTTCACGAACAAGGCGGCGCGCGAAATGCGCGAACGCGTCGCGAAGCGGTTGCGCGGTGACGCCGGCGAGGGGCTGACGATCAGCACCTTCCATTCGCTCGGCCTGCGCTTCCTGCAGCTCGAGCACGCGCGCGCCGGCCTGCGCCGGGGCTTCTCGATCTTCGATGCGGACGACCAGCTCGCGATCGTGAAGGACCTCGCCACGCCCGGCCTGAAGAAGGACGCGCTGTGGGCGCTGCAGAACCTGGTGAGCACCGCGAAGAACGCGGCGCTGACACCGGAACAGGCGATGGCCGCCGCGCGCTCGGCCCGCGAGCAGGAGGCCGCGGCGCTGTACGCGCGCTACCAGGCGCGGCTGCAGGCGTACAACGCGGTCGATTTCGACGACCTGATCCGGCTGCCGCTGCAGCTGCTGGAAGCCGACGCCGACCTCGCCGCCGGCTGGCGCGAACGCATCCGCTACCTGCTCGTCGACGAATGCCAGGACACCAACGGCGCGCAGTACCGGCTGCTGAAACAGCTCGCCGGCACGCGCGGCGCGATGACCTGCGTCGGCGACGACGACCAGAGCATCTACGCGTGGCGCGGCGCGATGCCGGAGAACCTCGACCAGCTCGCGGTCGACTATCCGGCGCTCAAGGTGATCAAGCTGGAACAGAACTACCGCTGCAGCGGCCGCATCCTGCGCTGCGCGAACACGCTGATCGCGAAGAACCCGCACGCGCACCTGAAGCAGCTCTGGAGCCAGCACGGCGACGGCGAACCGGTGCGCGTCTGGGAATGCCGCACCAACGAGCACGAGGCCGAACGCGTCGCCGCCGAAATCCATTACCTGCATCAGGCGAAGGAAATCCCGTTCGGGGAGTTCGCGATCCTGTTTCGCGGCAACCACCAGAGCCGGCCGCTGGAGAAGGCGCTGCAGCTGCTGCGCATCCCGTACCACCTCACCGGCGGCACCGCGTTCCTCGACCGCGGCGAGGTGAAGGATGCGCTGGCGTGGCTGCGCGTGCTCGCGAATCCCGACGACGACGCCGCGTTCCTGCGCGCGATCGCCGCGCCCAGGCGCGAGGTCGGCGCCACCACGCTCGAGAAGCTCGCGGCGATGGCGCAGACCGCCGGCCTGCCGCTCTCGCGCGCCGCGTCGCAGGTGGGTTTCCTGAAGCAGCTGACGCCGCGCGCCGCGGCGGGCCTCGACGAGTTCAGCCGCATCGTCGAGCGCCTGCGCGACACCGCCGAACGCGTCACGCCCGCCGAACTGGTGCCGCTGCTCGCCGAGCAGAGCGGCCTGCTGGCGATGGTGCGGGCGGAATGCAAGGACGAGGCGTCGTTCCAGCGCCGCAAGGCGAACCTGGAGGAGCTGGCGTCGTGGTTCGAGGGCGCGCGCGGCGGCGGCCCGGGCGAACTGGCCGCGCAACTGGCGCTGCTGTCGAACGCCGACCGCGGCGAACCCGGCAATGCCGTACGGCTGATGAGCCTGCACGCGGCGAAGGGCCTGGAGTTCCGCGCCGTATTCGTCATCGGCTGCGAGGACGGCAACCTGCCGCACGAAGCCAGCCTCGAGGAAAACCGCCTCGACGAGGAACGCCGGCTGATGTACGTCGGCATCACCCGCGCGAAGGAGCGCTTGTACCTGGCGCATTCGGCGCAGATCAAGCGCTGGGGCGACGTGCAGCGCCTGCTGCCGAGCCGGTTCCTCGACGAACTGCCACCCGGCGACCTGCTGCGCGACGGCAGCGACCCCGAGCGCGAAACCGCCGAGAAAAAGCAGCGCGGCCGCGCGCACATGGAAGCGATCGCGGCGCTGTTCGGCGACGACTAGCGAAAGCCCGGGGCGCCACGCCTTCACCATCACGGCCGCGTCACTCTCCCAGAACCGCGTCCCAGTCGAGCGCGTCGCGCAACGGTAGCTTGCGTCCGAGAAAGCGCTCCGCGTCCGCGCGCTCGCCGGAGCAGAGCGCGCCCTGCGCCGCGTCGATCGTCGCTACCGCGCCGACCGCGTCGTTCATCACGCACGCCGGTCCATCCGCGCGATGCGGGATGCCGACCACGTGGCCGAGTTCGTGGATCGCGACCTTCACCGCGCGCCGGGTGGCGCCGTCCGCGTCGACGCCGGCGCGCAGGCGGTAGGACGACACGACCGCCACGCGCTGACCGAAGAACGCGAGACCGAGCACGCCCCAGTCGGCATGCCCGCCACGTGTGGCCGAGATGTCGACCGCGGTGAAGCCGAGCAGCGCGTGGCAGCCGTCGGCTTCGGGCAGCACGTCGAACAGCAGATGTTCGAGCAGCGCGTCGGCGCGGTGGCGCGCACGCGCCGGATACCACGCGGCGGCGGGAAGGGGGCGTGCCGCCAGCGTGCGTACGCGAAACCCGTAGACCTGTTCGATGCCACGTCCGATCGGTACCGGCAGCGCGGCGTCGGGGGGGCCCCGCCGCCGCCCCCCCACGGGGTTGTAGGCGGGGGGCGACACCCGCGGGGGCCGGCCCCGCCCCCGC